>JANYBF010000548.1 GCA_025360895.1 Verrucomicrobiota bacterium | reverse complement strand
GTGCAACTCGCCGAGCATCTCGGTGGCTTCGATGTTGATGGGGTCTTGTTCCTGGAACTTGTGTTGCTTGTAACCGGGGATGAACGCGAAGTCGTGGATGTGCTGGTGCAACTGCGCGAGCGGGCACGTGACGCGGGTGTCTTCCTCCAGATCGTGCAAAACGACGTTGGCAAAATCGGAAACGATGACGTAACGCGGGAGTTCCTTGTGCCGGCCTTCGGCGGCCATCGCTTGGATGTAATCGAAGGCTTGGGTCTTGGCTTTGCCGAGGTCTTCGCCCTTGCTCTTGTGTTCGACGAGCAGGACGCCTTTCCAGAGGAGATCAATCTTGCCGAAGTTGCCGGAGGTTTTCAGGACGGGCACTTCAAAGCTGGCGACGGTTTTTCGCGGCAGGCCGAACACGCCGAAGAAGTCGTTCCAGAACGTCTGCTTGTCAGCGCTCTCGCTGGTGTAGTGTCGCGCTTCCTTGGCGAAGCGGATGGCGTTATGGCGGATTTCGTTCCAACTGAGCGGCATGGCGGGAGGGTACGAGAATGGATGCACGCGGTCAACGCACCCCCGAGGGATGGGGGTTCGCACTCGCTTTGCCGGGCGGGCACAGCCATACTGCAAACCAAGCAAGCTACAAGCGAAACCGCAATGCACCGATCATGAACTCAACTAAGAAACACCGGAGCGCGGCGACACGTCGTAGCCGGATGCGAAGCGGAGCCGCCGCGGATCGCGCGCCGTGGGACTGGCGGATGCTGGTCAATGGCCTCGGTGACCAACTGATGTACGAACGCGGCGTCATCGCCACGAATGTGCCGCTTGCCGAACTCAAGGAACGCGGTCACGTCAACGCCCGCGCCCGGGCAGCGGACAAGGCGGAGGACTTTTCCCGTCTGATTCGGCAAGGGGTACCGGGAACTGATTTGTGAGTGTGAGCCCAACGCAACCCCGTCCTATCACCCGGCTCAACCCTGCCCTGACCATGCTGGCGGCCGTGACACTGGTGGCCGCGATCACCAACGCGCCCGCCGCCGATCAAAACTCCACCAACACTGCAACGGGCCACATGCTGCTGACCGGCAGTTTAGGCGGCCTCGTGCGAGTGTCCACCAATGAAGTGCCGGCGGGATTGCTGCCGCCGCCCGCATGGGATTGAACGCCCAGATTCCCAACCCGGCGCGCGGCATCAAAATTCCGGAGGCGGTGCTGCAGCGCTTGCACGAAAACCGGGCGGGACAGGACAGTTTAGAATTTTTCCCGGCGGCCCAACCGCGACTCATGCCGTATCTCGCCGCGCAGGATGAATACGGCAACACTGCCATTCGCCCCGACCCGCTGATCTCTTCCACGCCGTTGGATTCCCTGGTGTAACAGGGAAAATATTGGCTGTCCGCCTACGGCCTGCGCTACTCGCTGGCGCAGACGCCCACCTTCGTGAACCTGACGGACGTCATGCAGGGCGACAACGTGCTCGGATTTTACACCTTCGATCTCGCGATGAAATGGACCGTCTTCAACGCGGCCGATTCCAGCACGGCGGGTTGGCTCAGTGCCCAGATTGAAGCCAAGACCGGGCTCGGCGTCGGTGGCGACGATCAATCCGCAAAAGCCAACCTCGGCACGGTCACCAGCCCCACCGGCATTTGGTCCAGCCATAACGGTTGGCGGATTCCGGAACTGGCGTGGCAGCAATCCTTCCGGCACGGCGAGGTGGTAGTGCTCGCCGGCATGGTCAGCCAGGGTAATTACATTGATGTCAACTCCTACGCGAATAGCGGGCGCGGTCAGTTTCTCGACTCGGCGCTCATCAACAGCATGGTGCTGCCACTGGCCAACTATAACCCGGGCGTGAACCTGCAGTGGCAACCCGTCAGCGATTGGTACGTGATGTTCGGCGCTACGGCGGGCAACTCAGCGCCCGGCACCGCACCGTGGAGTGATTTCACCTGGGACTACAGGTCCACCGTTTGGGAGATCGGTTACATGCCGAATGATGTTCTGGGCCTCGGTCCCGGGGTCTATTGCATCCAGCCGTTTCTGGCACAAGCCGGCGGACCGACGCAGGCCGGACTTTGTTTCAACCTCCAGCAGCAACTGGGGAAAGACCAGCCGTTCGGCTGGTTTGGCCGTTTTGGTTTTGGCGGCGACGATGTTTCCGCTGGCGCTTCCGCACAGGTCGGCACCGGCTTCGTCATGAAAGGCCCGCTCCACTACGCCGGCCTTTTCCCCTCCCGAGCCAACGACTCGATGGGGGTCGGGTTTGTCTGGAGTCAGCCATCCGCCAGTTCCAGCGTGGTGGCGCATGAGAACGAATATGTCCTCGAAGCCGGTTACGTCCTGCAACTCACGCCCACCGCCAAGCTGCAACCCGACGTGCAAGTGGTCTGGAATCCGGCCTACAACCCAGGCGCCAGTCAGGCCGTTATCTTCCAGCTTCAACTGGACATCGCCTGGTGAAGTCCACCTGCGGCGCCAGCTCCGATGGGAGCGGAGAAATCACCCGCTCCCCCCGGCCCGTTGGTTTACCGTCGTCCGTCGTACCAAGCATAACAAGCCGCGCGGTTGCGGAACGTCGCCTCCCGATTCGTCGCCACGCGCAACAGGAAGCCCAGGTGTTCCCAGGTGGAATAAAGCCGCACCTTGCGCGCCGAAGTCAGCAATGGATGCCGCTGCAGAATCACAATCTCACGGCCCGACGCCTGCCCCAGCTCTTGCAAGCGCGCAGTCAGGTCCAGCTCTTCGCCCACGAACAGCTCGGGGTTGAAGCCACCGAGCTGGCGAAACGCCGCCGCTTCGCAAAAGATAAACGACCCCGCCAGCCACCGCCGCGAACGACTCTTCCAATTCCAAACGCCGGTCACTAAGTTCGCCAGCGGATAATTTCCCTCCAACCGGATCGTGCTGCCCCCCGCCAGACATTTGCCGGATTGAATCTGGTCCATGACATCGGCAAAGAGTTCCGCACTCGGTTGCGAGTCCGCATCAATGAACAGCAACCAGTCGCCGGTCGTCGCCGCCGCACCAGTGTTGCGCGCCCGCGCGATCTGGTTCACCGGCTCAAACACCACCATCGCCCCCGCCGCCCGCGCCAGCTCCGCTGTGCGATCCGTGGAGTTGTTGTCGCACACGATTAATTCGGAATCAAAACCGCGCGGCGCAAAGGTCGCCCGCGCCGCGTTGACCTGCGTGAGGGTTGCGTCCAACAACCGCTCTTCGTTGAACGCCGGAATGATGATCGAGATTTTCATCGCGATCAAACTGGCCGAGCCCTGCGTCGGCGTCCATTGCTGAATTTGGGCCAGGTGCGACCGGAAGCCACCGACGGGTTACTGCGTGAAGGCCACTCAGAATGCGTGGTCCTCGCACACCAGACGGCAGATGTGCATGAATTTTACGCTCAAATTCGCGTGGCATCGCCAGTGCTAAGAATTGATAACGCATGAAATCGCTACGGCATCGCCAGCAGATTGTCGGATTCACCTTGATCGAACTGCTGGTGGTCATTGCCATCATTGGGATTCTTGCCGCCCTGCTGCTGCCGGCCGTTAATTCCGCCAAGCTCCACGCCAAACGCATCGCTTGCGTCAACCACCTCCGGCAAACCGGCCTGGGGTTTCAGATGTTCGCCAACGATCACAACGGAAAGCTGCCGATGCAGGTTTCCAACCATGACGGCGGCACGGCGGAACTTGTCAATGTGACCAATCAGGAAAGCGCCGATTTCACCTCGGCCTACCGCCATTTCCAGGCGTTGTCCAACGAACTGGTCACGCCCAAGATCCTGCTTTGCGCCATGGACACGCGCGCGGCAGCGGAGAACTTCCCGTCGTTGCGGAACACGAACGCAAGCTACTTCGTGAATGTCCGCGCGGAGCACGGCAAATCCACGTCCATTCTTGCCGGCGACCGCAATCTCACCAATAACTCAACCGGCGGACAGACCGTTTTACGGCTGGACGCCAACAGCCATCTGCGTTGGACGGCGGAGTTGCATCGGTTCAAGGGCAACCTCCTGTATGCGGACGGTCATGTGGAAGAATCGAACCGCCCGGCGATTATGGCCGCGAACGCCGTTGCTGCTCTGGCATTGCCGACCGACGAGCCGCCTTCGCTTTTGCCACCACCCAGACGCGATAGCCCGGAGAATCCGCCCGCTCGTCGGCAACCGTCCGTCCCTGACAATCAGCTCAATGAAACGCCGGTAACCGCCCCATCGCTCGCCTCCAATCCACCCCCAGTGAATAAGACGAGCCGGTCCGCCGCGAAGCAATCTGGCATTCAAACGGCCGCCCAATCCGGAAGCGCGTGGCAGGTGCATACACAACAAACAACCCCAATGACCAATGTTGTCGTAGCTGCCGCGCCCCGGTCCGTTGGGCTTGACGAGGAACTGGTCATGGGCACGTTCGACTACAAGCTGATGAAAGTTCTGCAGAGCATGATCAAATGGTGGTACCTCCTGCTGTTGTTGATCGTGCTCTTGTTCCTTGCTTACGCAGTGTGGCGGGAGTGGAACAAACGGCAGGACCGGCGGGGACTTCGAAAACTCCTG
>JANYBF010000547.1 GCA_025360895.1 Verrucomicrobiota bacterium | reverse complement strand
GAGGAGTTTTCGGGTTTCGTCCACGACGGCGTTGAGATCACACGGTGCGGGCGGCTGGCCGGTGCTGCGGCTGAACCCCAGCATGGCCTCGACGACTTCTGCACCCTGTTGGACAACGGTCTTGATCCGGTCCACGCGGATACGGATTTTGTCTGGGTTCCCGGTATTGTCCTCAATGATTTGCACCGAGCCTTTGATGATGGAGAGGATGTTATTGAAATCATGCGCGATGCCGGCGGAAAGTGTTCCCAACGCGTTCATCTTCTGGCTATGCAGCAATTCGTAATTGGCGATTTCAAGTTCGCGCGTGCGCTCGGCAATTTTTCGCTCCACCTCCGCGTAGCTTAACCGGAGTTTGCGATGACGATTGATCGCCAGCCCCGCGAAGAAAACAGCCGTACCCAGCGCCACCGAAAGGATCAACACCAGTCGCGTCTCGCGATACCATGGGACGACTACAGTGAATTCCAGCCGCGCGGGTTTTGGATCAACGTTGCCGTTGCGATCCAGCGCGCGGACCTGGAAGTAATGTTTGCCCAGCGGCAGATCGCTGAAGGAAATTTCGCGCGCTTCTTGAAACGGCGACCATTCACGTTCGTCGAGTCGGTACGAAAAAAGCAATCGCGGGGAGGAAGTAAGCTTCCATTTGTCCCGTCCGGCAAACACAATTGTCACGACCGCACCTTCACGGAAATGCACTTCACCCGTGGGCTTGGGAACGATGGCCGTGCGCGGCGGGCTGGTGTCGGCTTCGGGATGGAATGCATACACGCCAAGCGGTGTTTCCACGGTGATCCGGCCGGAAGCACCTTCGCGAATCTCACGAACGTTCGCCACTGGCAGGCCGTCCTCCGGGCCGTTGGCAATCCATGCGCCTTGAGTGAAACGATACAAGCCATCGCTTGCGGCGACCCAGAGGGTGCCATCGCGGGCGCAATGCAGGGCGTTGATCCGCGCAAACCCACCCCGCAAGGTCAGCCAGTTCTTGCCGTCGAATTCCCAGACCTTGTGCGGGGTGCCGCACCAGATGCGGCCATCCGGTGCCTCGGTGAACGCGAACACTTCCTCCGGGCCAAGCTGGTTGGTTGAGGAGAACATCCGGGTTGAATCTGGTCGTCGCCAGGCGACGCCGTGCAGTCCCCCAATCCATTCATCGCCTTTCTTTGAGGTGAAAGTCACCTTCCAGTCGAAGGGCGGGGTGGAGTTCGTCGTGAACTTATTTTCGTTGCTGAGCAGGGTGTCGTTGCCCGGAGGTTTGGTATCCAATTCCCAAAGCTCTGGCGCATGGCGATAAAGTCCGTCGGCGGTGGCAAACCAAACTATTCCGTTGGGTTCGATCTGCGTGTCAAAGACGCGGCGAACGGCAAACTCGTCGGGCAGCGGAATTGTTTCGAAGCTGGGTGCAATTTGGTTCGTTGGCGTGAGCGACTCGATTTGTGGCCGCTCAGGATCGGCTGCGTCAAGTTGCAACAATTCTCCGGGCAACGAGATCAATACCCGGCCTTGGCGGATGGGCTGGAGCCGGACTTCATTGGTTCGTCCGGCGCGAAAGTGCGCGGCGATCTGCGGTACGGGATGCGGCGTCCATTCACCGTCACGAAATTCCAGCAAGCCTTCAGGCGTGACCGTCCAGAGCTGGCCGCCGGGACTTTCGTAGATACGGCCGCGATTGGTTTCGGGTGCCGGGAGGGTCATGAACTCATAACCGTCGAACTCGGAAATCACCGCCGCCTTCGCGTGGCGGATGAGGACATTACCGCTCGCGCCGAGGGTTGCTGACACACAGGCGTTTTCAACCAGACCGTCGGACTTTTTGAACGAGCGCCAATGATTGGTCGGCTGCGCGGAAATACTTTGCGCCAACGTGACGAGCGCCAGGACAAGGAAGAAAAACGGTCCCTGAAGTTTCATCTGCTTGAAAGCAATTATCCGCGGGCGGACGGGTTGTGCAATCAAAAGCACAGGGTGTGCGGCGAGACGCACAGTTACCAGGTCGGGCCGATTGGGAGTAAAATAAGAGCGCAACCTTTCGGCGAACCCAAACTAAAAAGCTTATGAAGAAATCATTCACGCTTCGGAACTGTGCTTTTCTATTGGCCGCCGGCGCCGCGTTTTACCATCCGTCATTCAGCCACGCCTCACTGGTAGCAGCGTGGGGAGACAACACCTACGGCCAGACCCGGCTGCCCGTCGCGGTCAACAACATCAAGGCAATTGCGGGGGGTGATCAACATAGTTTGGCACTAAGGAGTGACGGATCAGTCGTCGCGTGGGGATTGAATAATCAGGGC
>JANYBF010000529.1 GCA_025360895.1 Verrucomicrobiota bacterium | reverse complement strand
TCTTGGTGGGTTGTGGGAATTTCCCGGTGGCAAACGCGAGCCGGGTGAAACTTTCCCGCAATGCCTCGCGCGTGAATTGCGGGAGGAACTGGGCGTCGAAGTCAGCGTGGGTGAGTTGTTCGAGAGCGTGACGCACGCCTATGATGACAAAACGGTTCAGCTTGAATTCTTTTACTGTCAGTTGTTATCCACCAACGAGCCACAGCCGCTGGACTGCGCAGCGTTGAAGTGGGTGAGCCGGGAAGAATTGGCCGGCCACTCCTTTCCTGTCGCCGATGCCCAGTTGGTGAGCCGGCTGGTCGCTGATTCGGCGCACTGGCAGTTGGGGGCGTGATCCTGGTATTGAACGGTATCTCCTCAGCCAGTTCGATTTGCTTTTTTGATGACAGGATCCGCTTGTCGAAGAGCGGTTACTGCGTGTCGCATCTGTCCTCCGTCGTACCATGGGTCAGCAATCCGAATTCAAGTGATTGTTTCGGCGTCTCATTGCCTACAAGAACAGATCGGGGAACAGTTTGCTGCCGGGCGTGACCGCGTAATGGTCGAAATTCGTGATGCCGTTGGCTGCCAGTACGTCTTCGTCAATGAAAAAGTTACCGGTGCATTGGCGGCTGGAATGCGTGAGGATCGTCTGCGCGGCATCCGCCATGATTTCCGGTTTGCGGCTGTGGCGCATGACTTCTTCGCCGCCCAACAGGTTCATCACGGCCGCAGTGGCAATCATCGTGCGCGGCCAGAGCGCATTGATCGCTACCCCCTGATCGCGAAATTCCTCCGCCATGCCCAGGACGCACAGGCTCATGCCGTATTTGGCCATGGTGTAGGCCGCGTGAGGCGCGAACCAACGCGCGGACAAATTTAGCGGCGGCGAAATATTCAAGATGTGCGGGTTGGTCGCCTTCAGCAGGTGCGGCAGACAGGTTTGTGAACACGCAAACGTTCCGCGCGCATTCACCTGTTGCAGGAGGTCAAATCGTTTCATAGGCGTGGCCAAAGTGCCGGTCAAGCTGATCGCGCTGGCATTGTTCACCAAGATATCAATCCCGCCAAAGGTCGCGATGGCCTGTTCAACCGCCTGCCGGATTTGATCTTCAAAACGGATGTCCACCTGGCAAGCCAGCGCTCTGCCACCCGCCGCCACCATTTCTTCCGCCGCTGTGTAGATGGTGCCGGCCAGTTTTGGATTCGGCTCGATGGTCTTCGCGGCAATAACAATGTTGGCGCCTTCGCGGGCGGCGCGCAAACCAATGGCCTTTCCGATTCCCCGGGTGGCACCGGTGATGAAGAGAGTCTTGCCTTTTAAACTAGCCATGCTTTTTGTTTCCTTTTTGCAGGTGTGTCTGATTGGAAAATTAGTTGTTGTGGTGGCTGATGGCAAGGCAACGAGTGCGACTGAAAGCTACGTCCACCGCGCAGACCTCCAGTTCCAGTCGCACCATGGATGGCCCTATCCGCACTGGCATTTGGAACAGATTCAGGCCTAGGCTATGAACATGTTCAGATCTTTGTTTGTCGTCGCTTGCGGGCTGTTGATGGTTAGCCCGCGCGCGGCTGCCGTGGAGCCGTCGGTTTCAACCAACGTTGTTCCCGGAAGTTTGCGGATTGCGACCTTTGATGTGGATGCCACCCCGCCCATCGGCTCCATGATGGCGTACGATCCGGTGACCAACCGTTGGGACCTCGGACTTCGGGCCCGTGGCATCGTGTTGCTGGGCGCGGGTGAGCCGATCGTGCTTTGTGCCGTGGATTGGATTGGCATTGCCAATGAGGGGCAGGATATTTTCCGGGATGCACTGGCTCGCGCGGCGGGCACGTCTCCTCAACGTGTGGCGGTTCATAGCTTGCATCAGCATGACGCGCCCGATTGCGATTTCTCCGCCGAGCGGATTCTCAAGGAGGCCGGCCTTGATCCCCGGCAGTACGACGGTCAGTTCCAGCGGCAGGTGATTTCCAATTTGGTGACCGCCATCCGTGAAGCTCTGCCACGCGCGCAACCGGTCACGCACCTTGGTCTGGGCGAGGCGAAGGTTGAGAAGGTTGCTTCCAACCGCCGCATCCTCGGTCCGGACGGCAAGGTGCGAGACACACGTTGGACGGCGACCACGGATCCCAAGGTTCGCGCCGAGCCCGAGGGCGTGATTGACCCAATCGTTTCGCTTGTGAGTTTCTGGAACGGCGAGCATACCGTAGCAATATTGAGTTACTACGCGACGCATCCGCAGAGTTATTATCGCACCGGAATTCCCAATCCAGATTTTCCTGGCATTGCGCGTTTTTTCCGGCAGTTGGCGGTTCCAATGGCCTTGCCCATTCATTTCAACGGCGCCGGCGGCAACATTGGCGCGGGCAAATACAATGACGGCTCGCCCGAGAATCGCCTGTTACTCGCTGAACGACTCGCTGACGGCCTGCGCCGCGCCTGGGAGAACACGCAGCGTCAACCCATGGCCGCGAGTGATGTCAACTGGAGGGTTGAGTCAGTGGCGCTGCCACCCGCAAAATATCTCGTGCGGGAAACGCTGGAAGCCCAACTCCAGGCCCGGGATCCGAAATTTGTAATTGATGGCAACGTTTCCAAGCTGGCTTGGCTGCGCCGTTGTCAAGCCGGCCATAAAATTGATGTGGCGTGTCTTAGCTTGGGTCGCGCGCAGATTCTACATCTGCCGGGTGAACCTTTTGTGGAATATCAACTGGCCGCCAAAGCGGCCCGCCCGGATTTATTCGTCGCGGTGGCGGGTTATGGTGATTACGCACCGGGTTATATCGGGACCGCCATCGCGTACGACCAAGGTGGCTATGAAACGACACCACCAGCCTCGAACGTGGCCCCGGAAGTCGAGAGCGTTCTCATGAGTGCCATTCGAAAGCTGTTGCAGTTGCCACCATGAATACGCCTCTGGACCATGAACGGAAACGGGCAGTCCAAAACCATGCGGAATTTCAAACGGTTCATGGAAAGAGTCTCGGCAGTTCCGGCACGGCGAGCGTAAAAATCTGCGTGAAGTCCTTTCCGGCGTAATTCAACATCGGTTTTCCATCGGCTGCGCGCGCCGGAACCGATTTGCCGAAAGCCAGTACCCGACCATCCGGTGACCAAAGCGCGTCGTGTCGTGCTTGTCCATCGTTCGTGGTCGTG
>JANYBF010000498.1 GCA_025360895.1 Verrucomicrobiota bacterium | reverse complement strand
GGTTGCCAGTGATCTCCATGACGCAACATGCGGCGAGCAAGTACTGTCACTGGCTCAGCGCGAAGACCGGGCATTTTTACCGCTTGCCAACGGAAGCCGAGTGGGAATACGCCTGCCGGGCCGGGACCACGACGGCCTACTCGTTTGGCGACGACCCGCTCGTGATAACTAACTACGCCTGGTTTTTCGACAACAGCAATTCCAAGTATCAAAAGGTCGGCAAGAAATTGCCGAATCCGTGGGGCCTTTACGACATGCACGGCAACGTGATGGAGTGGGTGCTGGATCAATATGACCCGGATTATTACAAGGTTTGCGCCGACAAAGGCGTGGACACGAATCCTTGGAACAAGGCGACCAAACCGTATCCGCACGCCGCGCGCGGCGGCTCCTGGGATAATGACCCGGCGGACTTGCGCAGTGCCCACCGGCTCGGCTCAGAGCGTGATTGGAAGCGGCAAGACCCGCAACTGCCCAAGGGCAAATGGTATTTCACGGACGCTACGTTTATCGGTTTCCGCATCGTACGCCCGCTCGTGGCGCCCTCGGCGGCGGAAATGGAGAAATACTGGATCAGCGGCGTGGAAAAAGAGTGAATTAGATTGAATTGCGGCCCACAGCTTACGAAGCTAACGGCCAGCACAATAAACAAAAACGAAATTATGACCAACCAAGAACAGAACCTCCCATTGCCGGTTTCCCGCCGGCAATTTTTGAAGAACTCGTCCCTCGCTGCGGTCTCTGCGGCCACGGTCGCCAGTTTCCCGGCCATTTTGAATGCCCAAACCAAACCCCCGCTCAACGCCATCATCATCGGCATGGGCGGCCGGGGCACGGGTGCGGGCGGCAACTTCCTCGAGGCGGCCAAAGCGGCCGGTGTGGAGGCCAAGATTGTTGCCGTGGCGGATATTTTCCCCGGGCCAACCGACAAGGCCAAGGAGAACTTTGCGGTGCCAACCAACAAATGTTTCAGCGGCTTTGATGCCTACCTGAAGGCGCTCGAAGTGCCCGGCGTAAATTATGTCATTATCGCCACCCCGCCCGGTTTTCGCCCGGGGATTTTCACCGCCGCGGTTGCCGCCGGTAAAAATATTTTCACGGAAAAGCCGGTGGCCGTAGATGGACCCGGGGCGCGGATCATGTATGCGGCCGGCGAAGAGGCGAAGAAAAAAGGCCTTAAAGTAGTCGCTGGCACCCAGCGTCGGCATCACGCCGGTTACATTGAAACCATCAAGCGTATTCACGAGGGCGCGATCGGCGACGTAACCGGTATGCGCGCTTACTGGGTTAACGGCGGTCCCATCTGGCATCGCGGTACCAAAGGTGCCACGGATTTGGAACAGCAGATCAACAACTGGTATCACTACATCTGGCTGTGTGGCGACCATTGTGTGGAGCAGCATGTGCATAACATTGACGTTTGTAACTGGGTCGCCAACGCGACGCCGGTCAAGGCTTGGGGTTTGGGCGCCCGGCAGATGCTCGGCAATCAAACGGGTGAGATTTGGGACAACTTTGCCTTCGAGTTCGAATACGCCAACGGCGTGCGGGTGCATAGCTATACCGGCCAGATCAAACGCGACTTTTCCTCGGTGAGCGAAGCAGTCGTCGGTACCAAGGGCACGTCCAACCCGGCGGGCAGCATTAAACCCACGACCGGCGCCGCGTGGCGGTTTACCGGCAAGATTACCGACCCCTACGTTCAAGAACACATTGACCTGATCAATGCGATCGTTCAGGACAAGGAAATAAACGAAACCAAAACCGTCACGGACAGCACGCTGACGGCGATCATGGGCCGCGAGGCAGCGTATAGTGGATCGGTCGTGGAATGGGACGACATGTTGAACTCGAAGTTCGCCTACGGCCCGGAACTGCTTTACACGAACCCGTCCAAGTTGACGTGGGGTGCGTTCCGCACCTTGAAATCCCCGTTACCCGGCAGCCACGACATTTTCAAAGACGGTGTCGTGTTGCCGACAGTCTGAGGCGAGCGCGGGCGCAGAAGCTTGCCCGCCGTTGAGGTTCAAACTGAAAGCGCGGACAAGGGTGTCCGCGCTTTTCCAATTTACGCGGGCGGTTTTATGGGCCACCTCACGCAATCATTTACCTCGCCAAGCCCATCGCAAATATCCATCCGTTACGCGCGTGCCGGTTTCCGTAGTGCCAAATTTCCGCCCGCAAAGCGAAGTACGTCGGTTGTGAAGCTGCCAGCCCGGTCCCCTGGCCTTGATCTAATCTGAAAGCGCTCGCTGAATTTTCAGCGAATAATGGCTGGTTAAAACAGCGGCGAACTAGCGCTTGCAAAAGAAGTTCCAAAAGTGGATTGTTCCATTAATCACAGCGAGCGATGACCGGGCCCGCAACCTTGAAACACGAGCAAGCATATGAACATGAACAGCGGCAAAATTAACCTGGACCCGAATCAGCGCTGCAACAGTCACACCAGTCAGCGTAATTCCCTCCTTGGGCAGCGGCGGGCCTTCACCCTTATTGAACTACTGGTGGTCATCGCCATTATCGCCATCCTAGCCGCCATGTTGCTGCCGGCCTTGTCCAAAGCCAAGCTCAAGGCCCAGTCCATCACCTGTGTCAGCAACCAAAAACAGCTTTCGCTCGCTTGGGTCATGTATAGCGGAGATTTCAATGATAAATTAGTGCCTAACTGGCCGGGCGACGCTCGCGCTTGGATTGATGGCAGCGGCAATTCAAGCGTTCATCAACTTCCTGGGGCGACCAATGTCAACGTCCTCCGAAAGGGGCTGCTATACACGTACAATCCTGCCGATGGAATCTACCAATGCCCAACTGCCAAGGGCGGGCCTCCACCCATCCAAAACGTGAAACTCGTTCGCCACGTTTCCTTGGAAGGCCGAATGGGGGGCGGTGATGCTACTGATGCGACAAAATATGGCGCGCCTGATACAACTTGGGTTTTGGGGTCAAAATATCCGCAATACAAAAAACTCACGCAAATTCAGTATCCTTCTCCATCGGAAGCCATGACCTTTTTGGACGAAAGCCTGCTTTGCCTTGACGATGGCTATTTTGCGGTGAATGGGAATCCTGATCACCTCAATGTTTGGCAGAATTCCCCCACCGCGCGCCACGGTAATTCGGGCGTTCTTGCATTTGCCGACGGTCACGCGGAACGCTGGAGATGGCGGGCTATCAACGTCGAGCCGGATTTGGAATCTGGCGTCAAGAAGTATGGCCCTGATACAACAGTGGATTTGAGGCGGATTCAACAAGCGGTTTACCGCTAACCGACGCCGGGGTTGGCTTCCAATGTCAATTGGGCGAAAGTCCAACCAGTCAGCACGGCAACGGTGCGTTCACATCCTTCGCCAACGAGCGCTCGGAGTTCCGGCCTTGGTTGAGCCGACTTCCGCCACAGTAAAACTTCGGATTTTGTAATTCCGGTTTACCTCCGCGAATTCGTCGGTTACAAGGTTGTTGTCGGGCCTTGCCACTATCCCCCCGTTCGTGGTTCCGCCTTCAGGCGGTTCCGTCGTCTTTGCCATCCCGGGTTACGTAAACGCGAACTCCAAACCCAGGTCCGTTCGCGTCGGAGACTCAGCATGGCGACCGTTGTCGTTGGTAAACCGGAAATTCTTTTGCAATTTATAGGTCAGCGATTCAGAATCGCGAGGTGACATTGCCACTGGCGATAGTGTTTTACGAAGACTTGATGCCCGGAAGCCAACTGGTCAACCGGTTGCAGGATTTACAGTACCGCGTTCAGGTGGTTACCGATCCGACCGAGCTCTTTGTTTGCGCCCAGGGTGCCGGGCCAATGTTGATTCTCGCCGACTTGGTTTCGGCCCGTGGGGATATCTGCGCTCTCATCAAAAAGCTCCGGAATAATCCTGCCACCGGGCATGTGCCGGTTATTGCATTTGCCGATGACACGGAGGAAGCTTTGCAAGCGGCAGCGCGGGCGGCGGGTGCAACGCTGGTCGTGACGGACTCGGCGGTTCTCACGCACTTGCTGCAATTCATCGAACGCGCGTTACAGGTGGAATGACAGAGTGCAATTAATTAGCGGCCCCATTGAATTGTCCCACGGCTAACGGTTAACCGAGGTGGGAGCCGTCAAGCTTTCGGTGCGCGACAAAGCGGCAACGGTTAAACAAAGGCTTGACCTTGGGGCGATTACTTCTATGATCGCGTTCAGTTACCGATTTTACCAACCCGATGAAATCAGCGTGGACATGTACAAAAGTGACGTTCTTGGTCGTGGCTGAACGGGCGGGTGGCGGTAGCATCCAGGAGAGCAATTATGGCAAGCGGTAAAGTAAAGTGGTTTGATAACAAAAAGGGGTTTGGTTTCATCGCCCAGGATACGGGGCAGGACGTGTTTGTGCATCATACGTCCATCACGGGAGGCGGCTTCAAAACTTTGAACGAGGGCGAGGATGTCACCTTTGAGGTCATCACCAGCGACAAAGGCTTGAAAGCCCAGAACGTCGAACGCGCTCAAGCGCAAGCTTAGCGTTTGAGGTTGGTGATATCGGGATCCCTCGCCCGGTTGAAAATTCCGTCGCTCCTGGGATCGCGACCGTGATAGGCTGTCCCATGACGAGTTCATCCCCAGCGCATGTTCACAGTCTCTATGTTCATGTGCCCTTTTGTGCGCAGAAGTGTGAGTACTGCGCTTTTTTCTCAGAGGCTTCCAGTGGCGAACTAATTAATCGCTACGTTGATGCCCTGGTTCAGGAACTGGAACTGGTCGCCCCGGAGCTGCAGCCGAAAACCATCTTCTTCGGGGGCGGCACCCCTTCCATCCTGAATCTGCGCCAGTGGGAAAAAATCCTGCGCACGATGGAGCGGCTCGGCTTGCTTGGCGCGGAGGAATTTACCGTTGAGTGTAATCCCGCCACGGTTTCCCTCGACAAGGCGAAGCTGCTGCGCTCGTTGGGCGTGAACCGGATTTCGATGGGTGTTCAATCGCTGGATGAAGGGTTGCTCGACCGGCTTGGACGCGTTCATTCCCGCGCGATGGTTTTTCAATCATTCGACGTGCTGCGTCAGGCCGGTTTTGACAACGTGAACGTTGACCTCATGTTCGCAATTCCCGGTCAAACGATGGAAATCTGGCGGGCTACGCTTGCGGAAGCCATGGCGATGGGCAGTGAACATCTGTCGAGTTACGAAGTCATCTACGAAGAGGACACGCCACTCTATGCGCAACTCAAGGCGGGTAAATTTGACGTGGATGAAGACCTCGCCTGTGCCATGTACGATGAACTTATGGAGCGGGCGAGGGCGGCGGGTTTCCATCAATACGAAATCGCCAATTTTGCGAAGGACGCGGATTCAAACCGTCCGTCTTCAACCTTCCACCCTCCGGCCCGCGCTTGTAAGCACAACTTGAACTATTGGCGCGGCACCGATTTCCACGGCCTTGGTCCCAGTGCGACGGGCTACGTGCGCGGCGTTC
>JANYBF010000491.1 GCA_025360895.1 Verrucomicrobiota bacterium | reverse complement strand
GGAGCGGACCGCTTTGGCCGCGAGGTTCTGCGTGGTGCGATGCAGCCAGCCGGACAAGACGGGATGCTCCGTGAGTTGCGGGGCGTTCTGCGCTAGGGCCACAAAAGAACCCTGCGTCACGTCCTCGGCCAGATGGGCGTCGCAAACCATGCGCAACGCGGCGGAATAGACGAAGTTAACGTGCCGCCGAACCAATTCGGCAAACGCCGCTTCCGAACGGCGTTCCGTGTAGTCGCGCAATAATTGTGGGTCGGTTAGGCGGTTCACTCATTGAATAGTACCCGCCCCCGGGCAAATCGGACAGGGAACAAGAAAATTGTTTTAACAGAAAAACCACGAAATTCCTGAACCACTTGAAAAGGTTTTAGCGCCAGCGGCGCGACATGCTTGGAGCTGCCATGCGTCCACAATTCTGAGGCGCCACCGATGCCGGCGAAGATCCGCTGCGGCATGGTCAAGGGAACGGTTGTCAGGAGAATAAATACCGGAGTCGTTTTAGCATTTGGAGCCCGATCGTTCTGACAAACCGCCGTGTTTAGTAGTGTTTGAAAGTCCCCGACCGCCATTCTTTCTGCGCTTTGCTCGCGACCAGCCGCCAGCCAGCCGCTTCATACGCGGTCTGCACTTCTTGGAACTCACCCTTTAGAATCCCCGCCACGACCAGCATGCCGTCCGGTTTCACGCGCGTCAGAATGCGATCGCGCTCGGTGATCAGCAGATTCGCCAACAGATTGGCGCAAACGACGTCGTAGGGCTTCGGGCAGGGGAGCGGGAGTTTGGTGAGGTCGGCGCGAGTGATGCGAATTTGCTTTTCGACGCGATTCGTAGCGGCGTTGGTTTTTGCGACCTGGACACATTGCGGATCGAAGTCAAATGCGTGGACGGGGGCATACCCGAGTTTCGCCGCAGAAATCGCGAGAATTCCCGATCCCGTGCCCATGTCGAGGAGAGAAAGGGTAGGGTTGTCGCCCGGCGACGACGCCGCGCCGAGCGGGCGCTGAATTGGACATTTTGAATTGTGCGTTGGCACCCGATTCGTTCCGCCCGCTGAACGCGGGCGGGGACATCGCAGCGCAATGTCCATACCAAGGACCAATTCCCGCAAACAGTACTCCGTGGTCGGATGCTGGCCGGTGCCAAAACTGAGTCCCGGATCGAGAATGACCAGCGCCTGGCCTTGGCGCCGTTTGCGTTTGCTCCAACTGGGTTTTACCAACAATGCTTCACCAATTTCCAGCGGCGGGAAGTGGCGCTTCCATGAATCCGCCCAGTTCTCCGGTGGCAACTTCCGAACGGTGATCCGAGCCGGGCCGATGTTCAATCCGCAGGTTTTGAGCTCTTTGAGCCCAAGCCGCAGGGCCCGTTTTGTTTTAGTGACATTGGTGGGGCGAGTGAGTGAATAGGTGGATACCGTCACCGTGCCGGTATTCGCGTCGGTGTAAATGGAAGGACTTGGCGCGACGAGGGTGGCGAGCAATTCCGTCACCGTGTCTTCGGCGTCGGGCGTGGTGATGACCGACGTTTTCCAGATGACTTGGCGTTTCATTGTTTGAGGAGAGCGGGCCGGCCCAGTGACTAAGCTTTGGACGAGAATTGCTCCTCTTTATTTCGAAACAGCAGGTTGAAAGTTGTGAGCGAACCGTAGCAACGGGAAACATACTGCTGCATTTCCACCTTTTCGCCGTCGGTGAGTTTCTCGTGCGCGTTTATTTTTTGTTCCAAAACCCGCAATTGATTGCGGACGCCAACGAGCTTGTGAAAAAAAACCTCCAGCGGCACCTCCCGGGTCTGCAAGGTCGGGTCCGCCGGGTGCAAAACCATTTTTCCGTTGTGCCAACGCACTCCCAGTTGCTCGACCACGCCGTCAGGCTTTTCGTACCCCAACCGCTCCAGGACGGATTCAATCGTCGCTGCAACGAACTGTTTCAGGGGGGTATCCAAACCCGAGATTGCGACGCTTGGCTCGGCGGTTGTGATGTCGCTGGTATCGGGGGCGAGCGTCCGCGTGGCGTCGTCAAAGCGAATCTCGGCCGTCCGCTCGGATATGCTTTTGACCGTGCCCACACCGTATTGTGGATGCCTGATCTTCAGGCCAATGGACAATGCTTGAATGTTCATGCCGAGAAATGTAGGGGCGGACTAAAGTATTGGCTAAGAAATTCCGTGAGCTCGCAAAACATTGCGGGCGGCGGTAAAGTTTTCGGATGAAAGCCGAAGCCCATCGCGCCCGGAAAACCGACGGCCCGGGTGCCTGCCGGTCAGTGGGACTTCGCGTTGGGTCTGACTCGGTTCAAACTTTCCAAACAAACCTGTGTCTCGCGCTTCAATGCCTCCCGATCTGCGTCACTCAATCCGGGCGGGTCGAAGCGGTAGCGATAGTGCAGGCGCAACAATGCCCGCAGCGGCTGTTGTAATCCGGCGAGGGCAGGGGGTTCCGCCACGCGCCGGAGCCATTCGGTCCACAGTTCGCTCGGCTTGCGTGGGAAACCGCGTCCGGCGATTTGTTTTTCCAGTTGGTAAAACTCGGAGTCCAGCCCCGGCCAGTCGGCGAAAAGGGCCGGGCCGGTTTTCTGGCCGGCCTGCCGCCGGCGACCGCGTCGGAAAATGATTTGATACAGCAGCAACACCAGACCGGGCACCACGATCCAGAGCAGATATTGCCGGAGCTTGCTTTGACCCCAGCGGAATTTTGAGAACTCAAAGGTGAGGCGCGACCACACATCGGACAGCCAACGGAACGGCGACCGGTTCTTCGCTTCCTCGGCGACCCACGATGCGGGCGTGGTGTCGAAGTCCACCCAGGTTTGCCGGGCTTCGTTCCAAACCAGGCACCATGCGTGGGCGTCGCTCAATCGCACTACGTAGCCGTTGCCGGATGGTTCGTGGACTGAGTACCCGACCGCATAGCGCGTGGGAATTTTAAGCTGGCGCAACAACAAGACCGTCGCCGTGGCGAAGTATTCGCAGTGGCCCTTCCGGCTGTCCCGCAAGAACCGGCTCAGGGGCGTGGTGCCGGGCGTGCCGCGATCGCGTCCCTGCCAGGTGCTGTAAGTGAACTTGTCTGCAAAATATCCAGCCACCGCCGGCAGCACCTGGGCCGGAGGCTTGTCGAGCAGTTGCAATTCCTCAATCACGGCGTCCAGTGCGGCCTGCTCGTTTTCCGGTACCATTAGGTCATCATTTGATCCGGGACTGACGGATGGTGGCGCATCCATGGTCAAGCCGGGGCCGAAAAACGCATCGAACAGAACGACTCCAGGACCTTCCGCGACCACCGCCCCGGCACTGTTTTTTCGCAGCACGAAAACCGGGAGATTTTCGAGGCGACCGCTGCCGGTGGGCAGGGGCAAGAGTCCCTGGGGCGAGCCATTGGTGCTGGTACTGTCGAGGTAGCAGGCGATGTTGACGCTGGCGGAGTTGGTTTTGCCAATCACCAGTGGCCACGAAACACTGCTCGGCGGATCTTCGGCGACAATTTCGAAATCATCCTTGGAACTTCCTGCAAACCACCCGGGTGACTTAAAGATGCGATAACTCGCCTCGCGCAAGTATTCAGGCGGCGCGCTGCCGGGTTTGGGTTGCAGCCGAATCACGATCCGACCGGAGGTCTTGATGTCGCCGAGTTGGCCGATCGCTGTGCGGCTGTGTGATGGATCGACGTTGCGTCGCATGAAGCGAGTGAGCCATTGCGCATTTCGCCCTTGTAAATAGCCGGCGAGGCCCCCGATTCCCCGCTGGCCCGCAAAGGCCAGACCGAGGACCAGCGCGACCAGGACGATCCACACCGGCGGTGCCACGCGGCGCGTCTGGTGCGCCCAGAGCATCCACGTCAGCAGCCCGGCCAGACCCCAGAAGAATGAGTTGTTTTCCGCTGAGTGGAAAGTGGTCGCGAACAGCGTCGCGGCAAAATAGGGGTAGCCAATGTGCAAGCTGAGTTGGGCTTGGGGTGATGCTTTATCGGCAGGCGTAAGCTTTTTCCACCGGCGGCGAGCGATCAGCGAGATGATGGTTAGCGGGATTGCTTCCCGGGTGCTGAACGTTTGCGCCGCGATAAAGGGGAAGAAGATCATCGGCAACCACCGCATCATCGCTCCTGCCGTTCGGGCCGTCGCGGAGCTGGCCCGCGTGGTGGTAACAGGATTCGCGCCGGAAAATAAACCGCCGAAGCTGGATGGGCCTTCGTTGGCGGTGAACGCATAAAGCGCCGACGCCAAAAGCAAAAGCGCGCAGAACGTCCAAACGCGACTGAAGTCTTCGTCCGAGAATTCCCATCGGGTCTGAATGACCCGCGCGCTTTCCAGCACCGCCCCCAGGATAGCACCGACGACGAGAAACTCCGACTGCCAGCCCCAGAAGAGCAGGGTCGCGCCTAGAAGTAGCGGAGGGGGCTTCATGTTTCCAAGGTAGGGCGCGTCACTCCATGCGCGTCGCTCAAGGATCGGACGGGCATGGGCGTGCAAGGAGTGACGCGCCCTATCAACTCAACTTTCAACTTGTAACTCATCTAAGCCTCGCCAGTTGCTCTTGGATGCGCCCGATTTCCAAGGCGTGCAAGCGGTCGGGTTCGTCGCGCATCGGGCCGGCATTCAGTGGTTCGGATTCGCCGGGTTGTCGGATAACCAGCACCAGCACCGGCAGCCCGAGGATTTTCAGTTTTTCCACCAGTCGCCGTCGCGTTTCATCCCAAGCCAGGAACACACAGATGCAACCGCTCACTGCGTTCGCATGGTTTAGCACCAATTGCTCCAACAGGTCAAAGGGCTGCGTGTGGCACGGCCGTACCGATGCCAGGATTTCCAGCATCTGATCCGCGTGCGCCAGGCCGCGTCCGGTCGTGAAACAGTACGCCTGCGCCCCGACGAACAGCAAATCCAGCAGTGATTCCTGCGTCAGCACCGTGCTGGCAAACGAGGCCGCCACGGACACGGCTTCCTCGAATGCTTCGCTGTGCGGGCGCTCGGTGAACGTGTCGAGAATCAGGGCGTGCCGCACAAAGAATTCGTCTTCGAACTCCTTGACGATCGGTTTGCCGGTTTTGGCCCAGCTTCGCCAATGGATGTGGCGCAGCGGATCGCCGCGCCGGTAATCCCGGAGCGACACGAACTCGTCGCTCTGGCCGATGTTCGTCGCCAGGGCCACGCCGCCTGGTTGATATTTCATCGCCCCCGGCAGCGCGATGGGCGGCAAGCTGTAGCGCTTCGGTAAAATCAACATGGATTGCGGCAGCGGCATGATCCGCAAGGCGCGAAACAATCCAAGCGGATCCGGCCGGGCCAGGGTCACGCCGGCAAAATGGACGATGCCGCGCCGCAGCGGCGTGAACTCTACGGAAACTTCCGCCGGTTGATTGCTGGTCAGGCAGGGCACCGCGACTTCCTTGACCGTCGCGAATGGGAACGGGTTTTGGCGGCCCCGCTGATTCAATCGGAACGGACGGACATGTTTGGTTTCGTCGAGCTTGTAGATTTTCCAATCGTTGAATGAGGGGCGCGGATCGGCGAGGTCTTCAATCAGGGCCAGGCCGGATTGAGGGTGCGCCATGAGACTCTGGATGACGATCCTGTAATTGAGCGTCTGGCCCACCGTGCCGAAGCGCGGCAGCCAGCGTTCAACGGTGAACCGGGCTTTGAAATAAAACCCGCCCAGCACCGCGACCAACAGCAGCGCGAGCAGGAGTGTGAACGCCTGATAGCCAACGGAACTTTCCGTGTCCAAGCCCATGAACGCGGCCGCCATCACCGCACCGAGCATGGTCTGGCCAGGGCGCGTGAACCGTCGCAGGGTCCAGTATTTTGACCAGGAGAAAAGCCGGTCCGCGCGGTAGAGCAGCTTGAAGGCGAAGTTCATTGGCCGCACGACTAAAGGAATAAAACACCGCCGGCAGTCAGGCCGGCTCCAGCCGAAGCTGCTTTTTCATTCGCATTTAACATTCCTCATTTCTTGGTCACGCCGGCACTTTGATCTTCTTTACCACCGCCTCGACGACGCCACGTGCGGTCAGCCCGGAAAATCGCGCCTGCGGCTCCATCACCAACCGATGCGCAATGACCGGGACCGCCAACTCCTGGATTTGCTCCGGCGTCACGAATTCCAGCCCGTCGAAGAGCGCCAGGGCTTGTGCGGCTTTCATCAACGCGATGGAAGCACGCGGGCTGGCGCCAAGCTGTACGCCGGTGGTGGTGCGCGTCGCGCCCGTCAGGTCAACGACATACCGCTTGAGTTCTTCACTGATCCGGATGTTTTGGGCCGTGTGCTTGAGCGCCACTACATCGGCCAGCGTGACGCAGGGCTTCAATTCGTCGAGCGGATGGTTGTTGGCTTGCGCCGTCAGCACCGCGACTTCCTCGGCGGGTTGCACGTAGCCGAGGGTGAACTGCATCGCGAACCGGTCCATCTGTGCTTCGGGCAGGGGATAGGTGCCGCGAAACTCCACCGGATTTTGTGTGGCCACGACGAAGAAAAGCTCCGCAAGATGGCGGCGCTCACCGTCCACGCTCACCTGCGCCTCACCCATGGCTTCCAGCAGGGCCGATTGAGTTCGGGGCGAGGCCCGGTTGATTTCGTCGGCCAGCAGGATGTTGGTGAACACTGGTCCTTCGTGAAATTGAAACTCCTGCTCCCGCTGGTTGAAGATGGAAACGCCGAGAATGTCCGATGGCAACAGGTCGGGCGTGAACTGAACCCGCTTGAACTGGGCGGCAATGGACCGCGCCAGGGCCTTGGCCAGCGTGGTCTTTCCTGTGCCCGGATAATCCTCCAGCAAGACATGCCCGTTGGTGGCAAACGCCCCCATCAGTTTGCGGATGGCCGGCCCCTGCCCCTTCATGACGATTTCAATGTTGGCGACGACCTTGTGATAGGTCTCCCGGCCATTGGCAAATAGTGAGTCTGACATTTCGTTTAATATAAATCGCCGTGATTTGGAAAAAGTTGCGAGGAAATTCGCGAAACGCCCATCGCGCCTTGATCATCCACGCCACAACAGGGATTCCCCCCCCGTCATCCAATCCACACACGGCTCTGCGTATCATTAACCGGAACAGACTGGTTTTGCGAATAAAAAAGAATCATTTGGAACGGGTGCAATGGAACGGGCCTGCGGCCCTGACAAACCCGGCAGGGTTTGCAGCCATTAGCCG
>JANYBF010000487.1 GCA_025360895.1 Verrucomicrobiota bacterium | reverse complement strand
CTGCCGGAGACTTGCTTCAACCAGCCTAGGAGTGTCGGGAGAAAAAACCCACCGAAGCTGCCCGCCGCACCAAGAATGCCCGTGGCGACGCCGACGCGGCTGCCGTAACGGTGGGGCAAGAGTTGAAAGACCGAGCCGTTGCCAAAGCCAAGGCAGGCCATCGCCACGACGAACAACCCGACGGCGACCGGCAGGGTAGGCAATTGCGCCACACCCAGCGCGAGCAACGCGACCGCGCCGAAGAGGACGTTGAGCATGCGGATGCCGCCGAATCTGTCCGCGAGCAAACCGCCGAGCGGCCGCACCAGGCTGCCGGCCATGACGCCGAGTGCGGCCAGTTCACCGGCGCGGACTTTCGTGAGGCCGTATTGATCGCCCAGGAGAATTGCCAGGAAGCTCGCAAACCCAACGAAGCCGCCGAAGGTGACGCCATAAAACAGACTGAACAAAATCATGTCGCGCTCGCGCAACACGCCGAGGAAATCGCCGAGCGATTGTTTCTTCGGCGCGACCGGCGCGTCATGGGTGATGGCGACGAATACCAGCGCGCACACCGCGAGCGGGATCAGCGCGAGGCCGAACACTTGATGCCAGCCGAATTGTTCCGCGAGGCGTGGGCCGAAGAAAGTTGCAATCAGTGTTCCCGTCAGTCCAAGACCCGCGAGACCCATCGCCGCGCCTTGAAACTTGGCCGGGTACCAGCGGCTCGCCATCGGCAGCGCGACGACAAACGCCGCGCCCGCGATGCCCAGCAAAAATCCGACGACGAGCAGCTTCGCAAACGAGTCCGCCCACAGCCAGCCGAGCATGACGGGTATCGCCGTGAGGGCGAGGACGATGAGGCCGGTCTTCTTCGCGCCGATGGCGTCGGTGAGCCAGCCGAACGGCAGTCGTAGCAACCCGCCGCCGAGCAGAGGCACGGCGGTAAGAAAGCCTTTTTGGGTCGAAGACAGTTTCAATTCCGCCGCGATGGAGCTGCCGAGTCCGCCGAGCAGCAACCAGCACATCGAGCACACGCAGAAGCACAGGAACGCGCCGAGCAGTGTCGGCCAGTGGCCGGACTTCCAAAAAGAAACTGGGTTCGCACTCATTCGGGCGTCCCCATTGCAGCCCAAGTGCCAACCGGCAAAACTGGAGGTGTGAATGGGATGAATCGTTTTCAGCAAAGCCATGAGCCGTACTTGTAGATCGGGTTTCTCCGCACTACGCCGGGTTTCCGGGTGGTCTGATCCCTTCCCGTTGTTTAAGTCCTTCTTTGCGGTTTTCGTCTGGTTTTTTGTGGTAGGAAATGAATCGGCTGTTTCATTTCGCCCACCCTGACAAAATAATCATTAGCTTCCGACTTATCCGGAGCGCGGTTCTCGCATCAGAAGGTGACGTTGATTTGGGTGTAGAAAAAGTTCGCGTCTTGCGCACCGAAGTTTGGATTGGACAGCGAGGACTGGATGTAATCGCCCGCGAAGAAATGGCCGTAGCCGACTTCCATTTGGGCGTAACGGGTGAGAGCGTAGGCGGCGAAAATGTCAATCTCCGTGCCCACGAAACTGCCGTAAGCGGGGTTCACACCGTAGCCAGTGCCGGGCGTGGGATTGACGCCGCCGCGCGGAAGGCCGCCGACGTTGTAAAAGTTGTCGTGCGTGTCGGCGAGCCAGAAGAGGTTGCCGGTGATGGACACGTTCAAGCGCGGGGTCGGCTTGAGGGTCAGGCTGGCGGTCACGTCCTGGATGTTTTGCAGCGAGGCAAAATCCATGAAGCCATAAAACTTGTGGTTGGTCGGGAACAGGTTCTCGAACGTTTCGTGCTGGTCGTCCTTGGGATTGCTGTCGCCCGAGCCGTAGGAAAATTCCAGGCCGAGCCGGGGTTTGGCCCAAAGGTCATTGAAGGTGTAGCCGCCTTGGAGCACGAACATGTAGGCGGATTGATCCAGCCGCGTAGTTGGCGCCCCGGCGCGGTTGTCGAGGAAATTGCCGAATTGATACGCGCCGTCTACGCCGTAATCCCAGTTGTCGAATTCGCCGGCGCCGGATTTCAAGCGCATACCAACGGTGTAGATGTCGCGGGCGCTGGGCTGGGGAAATTGCGGACTCGGCACGGCGGCAGCCGCCTGCGTGGAGGCGTTGCGTGCCAGGAAGTAGAAATCCGTCGTGTGTTTCGGCACCCGGGTGCTGGTGGCGTAAATGCCGGAGAAATAATCATACTCGTTCGGCACATCGAACACGCCGTTCTGCGGGATGACCGGATGCGAGGTGAAAAAGTCCGCGCCGAACCATTCGTTCTGCCAGCGCACCTTGGCCGCGTCGAAGGTGCGGCCGATGTTGTTCCAGCCGACCGCGCCGATCAGGCGCTCGTCGCCATAGGACAGTTCCATGCGTCCGACTTTGAGGGAGACCGGAAACTCCTTGTGATTGCCAACCGCGATGATGGCCTGGTGCAGTTCAATGCTATCCGCCTCCGGGCCGTCGCCCTGCTTGGCGACGGTGCCGGGGACAAAGGGATTGTTGGCGTAGGCCCAGCGTTGATCGCTCTGGGCCAGACTGCTCTCCCCTTCGACCAGCGCACTCCACCATTTGTCGGTGTACCCGGCCCGCAACCGGATTTTCTCCAGAAAATACTCATTGTCCACGTCCGCGATGTTGGCGCGAAAGTCCACCGAGCCGGGCACGCCCTGGATGCCATAGCCGTCCTTGACTTCGAAGCGCCCGCGCACCGAGCCGCC
>JANYBF010000473.1 GCA_025360895.1 Verrucomicrobiota bacterium | reverse complement strand
GGCAACCAGGTCCCGGCGGGAAATGGATTCAACATTGCCGGCGGCGGCGCGGATTTGGGCGGGGTGAGTGATCAGTTCCAGTTCAGTTACCAACTGCGGAGCGGGGATTTTGATTTCAAGGTGCGAGTCGAATCATTGAGTCTGGCCGATGCCTGGTCGGAAGCCGGCCTGATCGCACGGGAAGATCTTACGTCCGGCGCCCGGTCGGCCGCGGCCTTGGTGACCCCCAGCATCAGCGGTGCGTACTTCCAATCGCGCAGCGCGGCGGGCGGAGCGACGGCCTTGGCCGGCTCGTTTCCCGTCAACTATCCCAACACCTGGTTGCGATTGAAACGGGTGGGCAATGCCTTCACCGGTTACGCCGGTTTCGATGGCCAGAACTGGACCCAACTGGGCACCGTCAGCCTCACGTTGCCCGCGGGAATTTATCTTGGCTTTGGCGTCTCCAGCCACAACCCCAATCAACTGACGACCGCGGCGTTTCGTGATTTCGGTGTGGTGTCGGCGGCCGGAAGCAATGCGCCGCTGGCGCTGGAGCCGCTCGGACAGTCGAGTCGGCGCACCAGTCTCGTGATTTCGGAAATCATGTATCACCCGGCGGACACGCGGGGAACAATTAACACCAACGGCCAGGGATTTGTCACGAACAGCCTCGAGTTCGTCGAGCTCTTCAACACCCGCGGCGAGTTTCAGGATTTAAGCGGCTACCAGTTGGGCGGCAGCATCAGCTACACTTTCCCGGCCGGCACGATGATTCCCGGCGGTGGGTTCGTGGTCGTGGCGCGATCACCGGTGGACCTCCAGAGCGTATACGGCGTCACGGGCGTCCTCGGACCGTTCACCAACAATCTGCCCAACAACAACGGCACGGTGCGCCTCATCAGCCAGGGCGGCGGGGTTCTGCTCGAGACGGACTACGACTCGGTGTCGCCGTGGCCGGTCGCGGCCGACGGGGCCGGCCATTCACTTGTGTTGACGCGTCCGTCCTACGGGGAAAACAACCCGCAGGCTTGGTCGGCGAGCGACTCGATCGGCGGCTCTCCGGGTCGGCTGGATCCCATCACGGTCGATCCGCTTCGGAATGTTGTCATCAACGAATTCCTCGCTCATACGGATGATCCGGAAGTGGATTACATCGAACTCTACAATCATGCCACGCAGTCGGTGGACATTTCGGATTGCGTTCTGACGGATGATCCGACGACAAACAAGTTCGTCATTCCGCCGGGCACCCAGATTCCCGCGCGCGGATTCGTTTATTACACCCAGACCAACATGAACTTTTCCTTGGGCGCCGGGGGGGAAACGATCTACCTGAAAAATCCGGCTCAGACCCGCGTGCTCGACGCGGTAAAATTCGGCGGCCAGGAAAATGGCGTCGCCACCGGCCGCTATCCCGATGGCGCGGATCAATTTTATCGGTTAAGCGCAAAGACGCCCGGCGCAACTAATGCCAGCATTCGCGTATGCCAGATTGTGATCAACGAGTTGATGTACGCTCCCCTTTCGTTGAACGACGATGACCAATACGTTGAACTCTACAATCGCGGCGGCAGCTCCGTGAACTTGGGCGGCTGGAAACTCGACGATGGCATCGGGTTCACTTTTCCGAGCAATACATTGATTGCCGCCGACAGCTACCTGGTCGTCGCCCGAAACGCGGCGCACCTCAGAACCAACTACGCCAACCTCACAGTGGGGAATACCCTCGGCGATTTCAGCGGCAAACTTTCCGGCCGCGGCGAACGGGTGGTGTTGACGATGCCTGACACCGTCGTTGCCACCAATAACATTGGGGTGGTCGTGACCAATCTCATCCACATTGCCGTTGATGAAGTGACGTACGGAACGGGCGGCCGCTGGCCGCAATGGGCCGACGGTGGCGGCAGCAGCCTGGAATTGATTGACCCGCACAGCGACCACCGGCTGCCTTCGAATTGGGCAGACAGCGATGAAACCCACAAAGCTCCTTGGACTATCGTTTCCGCGACTGGAACCATTGACAATGGCAGCACAGCCAACGCCGATCAGTTGCAGGTTTTGCTGCCAGCCGCCGGCGAGTGCCTCATTGACAATGTGCAGGTGCTTAACACGAGCGGCGTTAACCTGATTGCGAATACCAACTTTGAATCCGGCGTCACCGGCTGGACGGCGGAAGGCACGGAATCCCTGTCCGGTCTCGAAAATAGTGAAGGCTACAACAGCACCAAATCCTACCACGTCCGCGCCGTTGATCGCGGCGACAATCAGGTAAACCGGATTCGAACACCTCTGACCAGCACGCTGGCATCCGGCACGGCGAATGTAACCATTCGCGCCGCCGTCCGTTGGCTCAAGGGCCCGCCCCAGGTGGTGTTGCGACTGCGCGGCAATTGGCTCGAGTGCATCGGTGACATGGCGCTTCCGGTCAGTCCGGGCACGCCCGGAGCCCGCAACAGCCGTTACGCCGCCAATGCCGCACCAGCCATCGTCAATGTTCAACATTCGCCGGTATTACCGGCGGCGGCACAACCGTTCGTCGTGAGTGCGCAAGTGAGCGATCCGGACGGCCTGACCTCCGTGTCATTGAAATATCGGCTCGATCCGGTGGCGACTTATACGACGCTCACGATGACGGACGACGGCTCGGGCGGCGATGCGGTGGCGGGTGACGGGGTTTTCAGTGCCACGATCCCGGGTCAATCCGCGGGAACGCTGGTTGCGTTTTACGTGCAGGGGACGGACAAGTATTCGCCGACCGCGACGGCAACTTATCCCAACGATGCTCCTGCGCGTGAGTGCCTGGTGCGCGCGGGCGAGATTCAACCGACGGGCAATTTTCCTGTGTATCGGATCTGGATGACTCAAGGCACGTTGAACACTTGGAACAGCCGTAACAAGCTGGACAACACGCCGCTCAACGTGACATTCGTGCTTGGGAATCAACGCGTGATCCACAATACGCAAGCGCTCTATGCGGGCAGTCCCTACATCGCGCCCGGCTACAGCGGCGCGGCGAGTGGTCGCTGCGGTTACAGCATCACGATGCCGAAGGATGATGGATTCCTGGGGGAACAGGATCTGGTCCTCGACTGGCCCGGCGGCCACGGCAGCGAATCCTCCGCCATGCAGGAACAGATGGGTTATTGGATAGCGGACCGGATGAACCTGCCGTTCAGCCATCGCTACATCATCCGCCTGCATGTCAACGGCGTGACTGACGACGCGCGGAATCAGGTCTTCGAAGCGGTCATGCAGCCGGCGGGAAGTTTTATCAAGGAATGGTCGCCCGCCGCCAGCAACGGGGAATTCTTCAAAATTGACCGAGCCTTTGAATTTAATGACAGCGGCGGTTTGATTGCCGATCCGCAACCGCGTCTGGAAAACTACACGACCACGGGAGGCGTCAAGAAACGCGAAAAATACCGTTGGAATTGGAACCATCGATCCACGGATCGGGTGAACAATTACACGAATATCTTCGCCTTGGTGGATGCGGTGAACGCCACGGCACCTGAAACTTACACGACCGCGACTCTCGGCTTGGTGGATATGGAGGAGTGGATGGGCATTCTAGCCACGGAACACATCATCCAAAACTTCGATGCCTACGGTCATATTATTGGCAAAAATATGTACGCCTTTCTGCCCGACGGCGGCAAATGGCAGCTTTACATGTTTGATCTCGACTGGCTGATGTTGGCAGCGGCGAACAGCGGCTTCAGTTCCAGCTCCGCGCAGTTGTTCAACGCTGACGATCCGACTATCACGCGGATGTTCGCGCATCCGCCTTTTGCCCGCGCGTACTGGCGGACCGTGGAAGCGGCGGTCAACGGCCCTCTCGATGCTGCCAAATGTGATCCGGTGATGGACGCCAAGTATCAGTCATTGTTGGCCAATGGCATCGCCTATTGCGACGGCGGTGCATTGAACCCTCCAACTCCGGTGAAAACTTGGTTCAGCCAGCGCCGTACTTATCTTCAGTCTCAACTCGCCACGGTAGCGGCCTCGTTCACGGTGAATGCATCGGTGGCGGTAAGCAACAATGTCGGGATTGTGACCGGAACCGCGCCGGTGGGTGTGGCGGAGGTCTGGATCAACGGAGCCGCGTGGCCGGTAACGTGGACGAGTGTGACCGGATGGACCGCCAAGGTGCCGCTAAAACCGGGGAGCAACGCGTTGAGTGTGGTGGGCGTGGACCAAGCGGGTCGGTTGGTTCCCGGAGCCAGCAACAATGTTGCGGCCGTGTACAGCGGCACGGTCCCCTCGCCAGCGGGCCAAATGGTGATCAACGAAATCATGTACAATCCGGCGGCGCCCGGCGGTGAATACGTCGAACTCTACAACGCGTCCACTAACATCACGTTTGATTTATCGGGCTGGCGCTTTGAGGGACTTTCCTACACGTTCCCGGTGGGTGCATCCCTTGGCCCCAAAGGATTTCTCGTCCTGGCGGCCAATCAGCCGGCGTTTGCCGGTGCTTATGGTGCGTTGATCCCCGTGTTCGACACGTTCAGCGGATCGCTTCAGGGCAACGGCGAAACGCTCGCGCTGTTACAGCCGGGAACCAATGCGGCCAGCGATCTGGTGGTGGCAAAGGTTCGGTATGACGGCGGGCTGCCGTGGCCGACCGGGGCCAGCGGCACCGGCAGCTCGCTCCAACTGATTGATCCGCGCCAAGACAACTGGCGGGCCGGCAATTGGACGGGAAGTTTTCCTCCCGCATCCCGGACTCCCGGGGCGACGAACAGTGTGCAAGCTACTTTGCCGACCTTTCCCACTTTGTGGATCAATGAATTGCAGGCCGAAAACCTGACCGGAATCACCAACAGCGCCGGCCAGCGCACGGCGTGGGTGGAACTCTACAATCCCAGCAGCAACGTGGTTTCACTGAACGGTCTCTACTTGGCGAACAGTTATGCCAACCTGACCAACTGGACGTTTCCCGCCGGCGCAAGCATCAACCCCGGTGCGTTCAAGGTGATCTTCACGGACGGGCAGTCGGGCCTGTCCACCGCATCCGAACCGCACACCAGCTTTGTGCTGCTCGGCGGCGGGGGCAACCTCGCCCTGAGCCGGATCTATAACGGCCAACCGCAGGTGCTCGACTACGTCAACTACACCAACCTCATTGCCAACCGTTCTTATGGTTCGTTTCCCAACGGGCAGAGCTTTGACCGGCAGGAATTCCTTTTCGTGACTCCGGGGGCCACGAACAATGGAACCAGCGCGCCGTTGACCGTGGCCATCAACGAATGGATGGCGGACAACGCCACAACCATCTTGAATCCCCTCGGCGGACAGCCCGACGACTGGTTCGAGCTTTTCAACTATGGCCCGGTGTCAGTGGACCTGACCGGTTATTATCTGACCGACACGCTGACCAACCGGACCAAGTTTCTCATCCCCTCCGGCTACGTCATTCCGCCGCACGGCTTTCTCATCGTCTGGGCCGACAACAAGAATCCGACCGGCAGCGGGAATCTCCATGTGAACTTCAAGCTGAGCAAGAACGGGTCGGATATCGGACTGTTCGGCAGCGATGGCAACGCGGTGGATTTTGTCACCTTTGGCGCGCAGACCACGGACGTGAGTGCCGGCCGGTTCCCGGACGCCGGTAGTATCAGTCCCCTGACCGCACCGACTCCGGGCACAAACAACATTGGAGCCAATACCGCACCGACGTTGACACAGATCGCGAACCAGACCGTAACGTTGGGCCAGACAGTTATTTTTACCGCGACCGCGACCGATTCCGACCTGCCGCCGCAATCGCTCACTTTCAGCCTGGGCGCATTCGTGCCGGCTGGTGCCAGCGTGAATCCAGTCACTGGCCAGTTTACCTGGACGCCGTCTCTGGCTCCCGCCACGAACCTGGTGACGCTTGTGGTATCAGACAGCGGCGTTCCCAGCCTGAGCGCGACGCAGACGTTCCTGGTGACGGTCTATCTGCCACCAACCATTGCCGTTCAATTCAACGCAAACCAGATGCAACTCATCTGGCCGCGGGGCACCTTGCAGGCGGCGGACGAAGTAACCGGTCCCTATCTTGATATTTCCGCGACGTCACCCTTTGCCGTGCCGTACTCCGGAACGAAAAGGTTCTTTCGCATCCGCCTTTGAAGCTCAAACCGACCATGGCCCACTTTAATTAAATGATGCTTCGGCCCTCAATCAACTCCCGGCGCTTTGGCTTGCGGTGTCTCGGCTTCGGCCTGGCATTCACGATGGGGGTCACATCCCTTGCCGCCGCGCCAGCGATGGTGATCCTGCTACGTCATGCCGAGAAGACCGAGGATCCGTCGAACCCCCATCTCTCAGCGCAAGGCCGCGAGCGGGCTAACGCGCTGGTTGGCTTCTTCACCACGAATGCCATCATCGCCACCAATCCCCCCTTGGCGGCGCTGTTCGCGGCCCGGCCCGCCAAAGCATCCAGCAGCGTGCGCTGTCGGGAGACCATGGCCCCCCTCATGCAAAAACTAAAGCTGCCGGTTTCCGAAGCCTATCGCGCGGAAGATTTCAAGCCGTTGGCCCAGCATCTCCTTCAAAGCACAAACTATTCGGGAAAAACCGTCGTGGTCTGCTGGCCCCGCACCGAATTGCTTGAATTGGCTAAAGCGCTCGGCGCCGCGCCAAAGCCCAAGACCTGGAAGAGTGAGATTTATGATCGCGTCTGGTTGATTCGATTCAGCGCGACCCCGGGAACGGTGAATTGCCAGACCATCCAACAAAATTTCCCGCCGCCGGAGCCCCTGCGGGTTGGGGATTAATTTCTTCCAATCCTGACTCCACGGAGCGGGGCGAAAGCACTCGGTAATTTTTGGGCTGCCGCCATGATTGATTGCCCGGCTTATTGAAGGCAAACTCAACCGTCGGGTTACGCGACCAAACCCGCGCGCAACCACTCCTTACCGTCGCGATAAAATGACGATGCAAGCGACCTCCAAAATCTCTGTCGCTAATCGTAACCCGTATGCACATCGCCACCCGTGTTAGGCTGGTCCGTATTCAATTTACCGTCCGGACCGTAACCAAACCAGTTGGGGTCGTACCTTTTGGCCGGGGGTGCGGAGTTTTGGCGAAAGACGACCTTGAACTTCGCAGCGTGAAAATCAGCATAGATCGCGTTGATGCTTGGTTGATTGGTGGGATAAGGGTCCTTCAAACGGTTGTAATGGTAGTCATAATCCTCGTGATAGACCACCTGCGCCACCGGTTTGCGAAAGTCCGAGTCCTTGAGGCCGGGATAAAGACAGGTGTTCCACCAGATGACAAACCGATAACGATAGGAAGTATAATCATCGTCCTTCACCGGGTCCGACGGTTTTTGCACCTTGTCGCTCGGGCACCAAAAGGAACGATGGTTACCCACGTTCAATAATTTCGCCACGCCCCCGTAGGTATCGGTCTTGGCAACGCTATTGGCGGCTGAGGCATAATCGCCACTCTTGGCCCCAAAACTAAGGGACGAAGGAATTTTACTCTGATTGCCGTCCGCATAAATATTTAGGGCCAGGCCAATCTGTTTCAAGTTATTCAAGCAGGAGACGCCTTGGGCCTTGTTTTTTGCTTTCGACAGCGCGGGCAACAACATGGCCGCCAAAATGGCAATGATGGCAATCACCACCAGCAACTCAATCAACGTGAAACCCGCCGCTCGGGCGGCAGCTCGCTGCCCAGAATAGGGCCGGGACCTTGGATGGCTTGGGGCGACGTTCATTGGTTCTACGAGCATCATTCTAACTCCCCGCTTTGAACGCAATAAAAACTTTCCCGCTTTTTCGCGTGGGGGTGATCACAGCAAGGCAAAACCTGCTGTTTGGTCCCGCCAGCCTTGAGTGCTGGGAAGCGATCGGAGCAATTCCACTACGCTGGCAAAGCAGGAGGGTTGGTGAGATCGTGAATTCTTCATCGAGCCCAGAGCCCAATTGCACCAGCCGTAAATCTTCCATCTTTAATTTCTGGAGGTAACGATACGTCGCGTTCGGACGCGGGGTCAGGGTGACATCAAGTAACCGTGCAACCTCGAAGCGCTGTCGCCCAAAGCACCCCTTTGACCCCGCCAGCGCACACTGCTGTCGTCAGGCCAACGGAGGTGTTGAAAAATGTGTCACCGGATTTGATTTCGAGATCGCCATCCGAAATAATATCGCTTGCATCGCAACGTGTCTCGGGCATCATGCCTACCTAACGGATCGCGGGGTGGAGCAGCCCGGTAGCTCGTCAGGCTCATAACCTGAAGGTCCTAGGTTCAAATCCTAGCCCCGCAACCAATTTACGGCCCTGAACACATGTTTCAGGGCCTTTTTTATTGTCCAAAATGGACGTTCACACTTTTTAATTTCCAATCGTACAACGAGGCGAACTTCCTGTTCCCCGATCAAGGCAAGCCCACATTCAGTCCCGACCTGAATTTCAGTGGGGTGTTTCAAGTGGAATGTCCCTATTCTCTCTGGCATGAAATTCCGTTGCCTCTTCGCGCTGATGCTGACGCTCACGGTGTCGGGGCAGCAGGAGGTGGAGCTTGACGTTGGCCAGATGCTCGAGTCGGCGCAGGATTGGGCAGAGGAAAACCTGGATGCGGGTCTGCTGCGCTCGCTGCCGGAAGTGGACCGGGACAAGGTGGAGAAATTCCTGCGCCAGCTTCAAGATCAGCTCCAGAAGGATTACGTCCTCGATCTGGCCGCGTTGAACGAGCCGGCCAAGTTCGTCCTGCCGTTGCTCGAGGCCCACCCCGAAACCCAGCCGTACGCCGCGTGGCTGCGCTCGCGGCTCGATTACTTTGAGGTGGCGGAAGAACTCCGCCAGCAAGTGCCGCCGCCGAAACTCGTGCCGGGTCAGCCGCCGAAGCCGGGGGTTAATCCGTCGTCGTCGGCCGAGCGCAAGGTGTGGGAACAAAAGCTGAGTCAGCGCGACCGGCCTCCGGCGGCGAATCCCCTCGTGCCGAAACTTAAATCCATCTTTGCGGCCGAGCGGGTGCCGGAGCCACTGGTGTGGCTGGCGGAGGTGGAGTCGGGTTTCGAGGTGCGGACGCGGAGTCCAGCGGGCGCGGTGGGCTTGTTTCAGTTGATGCCGGCGGCGGCGAAAGGGCAGGGGTTGCGTCGCTGGCCGTTGGATGAGCGACAGCAGG
>JANYBF010000456.1 GCA_025360895.1 Verrucomicrobiota bacterium | reverse complement strand
CCTGCGCTGCGACGCCGCCTACCAGGTCCCGCGCAACTTCTGGCATCGGCTCATCCACGAGATCAAGGCCAAACATCCCCACACATGCTTCGTTGCCGAGACCCTCGGCTGCTCGGCCGATCAGACGCGCGACACCGCCCGCGCCGGCTTTGATTACGTCTTCAACAGCTCCAAGTGGTGGGACCTGCAGGGCTGGTGGTTGATCGAACAATACAACTTGATCCGTGAGACCGCGCCTTCGATCAGTTTTCCCGAAAGCCATGACACGCCGCGGCTGGCCGAGGAGTTCAACGGCAACCTCGAAGCGGTCAAGCAGCGTTATCTTTTCTCCGCGCTCTTCTCGGCGGGCGTGATGATGCCGATGGGGTTTGAATATGGTTTCCGCAAACCGTTGCATGTCGTCCACACCACGCCGAACGACTGGCAGGTGAACGGGACGGACCTCCGACCCTTCATTACCAGGGTCAACGCCATCAAGCAGCGCTTCCCCATTTTCCGCGAGGAAAGCCCGGTGAACATTCTCCCCTGCAACAACCCGAACATCCTGCTCATGTGGAAGGCGTCCGCCCACCATAAGGACGAGGCGTTGTTGATTCTAAACAAGGACCCGTGGGCGCATCAGGAGTTTCAGACGGAAACCTTCCGGCATTTTGTCCAGGCCGGTGCGCCGCTCAAGGATGTTTCCCCGGAGTATCCGATGGAATACATCCACGAGCCGTTCCATTACTCGCTGCGGCCGGGCCAGGGCATCGTGCTGGTGACCAAGCGGAGTTGACAGGCGCTTCGACCGCGAAGGGATAGCACTGGTTTGAAAACTCCAAGCTCGGTTAGCAGTCAAAAGGTGAAGCTCCACACGGCGCGGCGGAAAAGTTTCCGCCCCGGCACTCGTTTTCCCGTCGTGTGATTTTGCGGCGGCGGTTCAAAAGCCCCAACCTTGGGATGTCTGGGAGCGCCGGCAAGGATGCCAGCGCTCCCAGCAAGCGGCTTTGCGTGAAAGCCTGCTCAGGTTTACTCCTGTGGATAAACGAGGATCCGGTCATGCACCACCACGGCGAGATCGTTCTTGCCGTCCCCGGTAAGGTCGGCCACAAGGGCTTCGCGCGGTTCGGCGATTTCACTGCCGCGGCCCCGAAAAGTTTTTTGCTCAAATACCTGCCAGCGATCGGCCGGGATCAGTTTGTGGTTGGCATCGAAGATCACGAGGTCGAGATGGTTCTTGGCGGTTTCCATGAACACAAGGTCTTTGCGTCCGTCATTGTCGAGATCGCCGGAAACCACGTCGTTGAGATAGCCGTCCTTGATTGGCGTTTCGTAGCCGTCAAGGTTCGTGAATTCCCAGACCTCGCCCGTCAACGGCAGCCATGCGACGGCGTTGAGGCCGAGAAACGCCACGCTGTTCGCCACGTCGCCCCCCAAGGCCACGGAGGTTAAACGGCTGAACTCCGAAACCGGCAGTGGCAGATTGCGCACCACCTGCCAGACGCCCGCCGCATCGCGCTCGCACAAGGTCAGCGCCTTGCGCTCCGCATCGAGAAGAAACAGGGCCGGAATGGCGTTCGTCCCGCGCGCCACGGCGGTGGCGCCGATCAAGCGCGAATTGCTGGCCGCGCCATTGATCTGATCCTTCACTTGAAATACCCACCCGGGCTTGTTGGTGGAATTGGACGACGACGCTTCCGGCTTCAGCACCACGGCCCGGAGGAAATTTTTTTGCGTCATCAGCAACTCCGGTTTGCCATCACCATCCACGTCCGCCACGCTCAACCACGGTTGTTCCACCACGCCACCGGGCGGGGCAACATCCACCTCTTCGAATTCTTTGCCCGCTCCCTGGAGCAGAACTTTGACTTTTTCGTATGGCACGAGCGCAACCAGGTCCACCCGCCCGTCCTGGTTCACGTCATGGAAAAGCAGGGTCGTCGGATTCGATTTGAAATCCTTGTTCAATTTCTGGGTGGTGGTCTTGCCATCGGCTGTGCGCGTGACCAGGGAGCGGCCTTCATTGGCATCAAGCACGATCACCGCCAGCGTCGGCTTGGCGTTCGTTTGCAAAGCGCCCACCGCCAGCGCGAGCGGTTTGCCGTCAAACAAAATTAATTCCGGAAAGGGCAACCGCCCCTGCTCATCCAGGCGGGTCACGCCAACCTGCTTTTCGTCCGCGCTCAAAAGGAAAATCTCCGGCTTGCCATCGCCGTCCCAATCAGCCACGGCAATATCACTCACCCCCGCCAGCGTGGGATACGCCCGAGGCGCGGCGAGCGAACCGTCCGGCTTTTGCAGATAAATCGAGAGTTGACCCCGCTCCGGCTCGGCCACCAGCAAATCCGTGCGACCATCGCCGTTAACGTCCGCCCATTGCATACCGCGTTTCGCCTTGTCGGTCTTGCTGAGCGGCAGGACTTGGAATTGGCCCGTTTTGAATTCCCCGGAAAGCGGCGCGGCCGGTTTGCGGGTGAACTGGGAAATTTGCGCGCGCCCGGAATTGGCGGCAATCGTCACGACGAACGTCTGCTTACCCGCTTCGAGATTGTCACCCCAATAGGCACGGATAGGGGGCAGTTTGAAATAAACTTCCGGGCCCAGTTGCCCGTCGGCGTTTTGCAGACGGAAACGAAGCGGGGTGGCGCTGTCGTAATTACCGAGCAGCAAATCCTGGCGCCCGTCACCGTCAATATCGAGCACGTCCACCAACTTCGCGGCGGCGGCCAACGGGATTTTTTCCGCCTCGCCCAGGGTGTGATCTTCCTTTTGTGGGATCAGATAAACGTAATTCTCCGCGAGCAACACCAGATCGGTACGTCCGTCGCCGTTCAGATCACCGGATGTTAATGCGTTCGCATCAAGCAAACCGTCCTCAATGGGCCAGCGCTTCGGCGCGCTCCAGCCGTTCGTGCCTTCGTTGTAAATGACAATCAACTCCTTCGGGTCGCCGTAGTAGGCAATGTCCGGCCGGCCGTCGCCATTCAAGTCCGTGACGACCATCGCGCTGATGCGTTTCTCCGAGGCGATGGATTCAATGCGAAAGCGCGCATCGGGTGGCAGCTCATTCAACTCGCGCTTCGTGGCAGATGTTTTCAACGCGGCCAAATTGGTTTTGCCAGTTTGGTTGTAGAGCAGACTGATTTTGGAGCGGGCGTTGTTGACGACGATGAGATCGTTCAACCCGTCGCCATCCAAATCTGCCGCGTGCAAAAGACTGATCTGGCTATCAATTGGGAAAATCTCCGGGCCATTGAAACTAAACCGATTGGTGACCGGGTCGGCTCCGGTGGCCAGTGATGATGACCCCGGTGCGAAGAGAAGCGTTAGCGCGGTTGCGGCGGAAAGGGGCAGTTTCCATCCCCGGCCAACCCGAGGTAAGGAAGCCGGGCCGGAAGGTTGAAGCAGATTTTTCGTATTCATCGAACGCCGCAAAACTGCCACTGCGGCCACAGTCTGGCGAGACTATTCGCGAACGCCGGTTGTTCTGGGGCGACTCCCACACCGCACCGATTACGAATGGCCGGAGCGCGGCTGTGTGCAGCGCATCAGCCGCAGCACGTTAACAAACTCTCGGGTATCCGGCGAATGCCAGCCTTCCAGTTTTGCGATGCTGCTGCGGCTGGTCTTCGACACAGCCGCGCCCCGCCCGGATGGCAATTCTCGAGCGCTGGAATCACGCTGGAATCAAGCATTCCTTTGGGCGGACGTTTCGTGTACTCTTTCGCGCCGATTACAAAGTCATGAAATCTGAGATTCCCGACGCAATCAAAGCCGACGTGCCGCAAACCAAGTGGGGGAAAATCCTCCTCGCAACCCCCGTGGTGATGACCGTCATCGCGACCCTGCTGGCGGGCCTCGCTTCGAGTGAAATGACCCGCGCGCAGTACGACCGTTCGTTCGCGGCCCAGTTGCAGTCCAAGGCCGGCGACCAATGGAGTTACTTTCAAGCCAAACGCCTCCGGGGTATGATGCATGCGCTTTCCATGGAACTGTTCGGCGTCAG
>JANYBF010000418.1 GCA_025360895.1 Verrucomicrobiota bacterium | reverse complement strand
CCGGGCGGTGCCATCCGCGAAATTCCACAGCGCCAGCAGGCCCGGTTCGCGGCCGGTGAGGCGATGGGGGATATTGTTTCGGATCTCCTCCGCGGTGCGTTCCCCCGCCCACAACCGAACCTCTGCCAACTGGCCGTTGATGTCGGGATTGTTACCAGCTTCTTTCACCACGCTCCGGCCGAGGAAGTTTTTCAGCACGGGCCCAGGGGTTGGTTTCCAGTTGGATTGGGAGTTCGCGGTGGCCACCAGCGCACCGTTGACATACAGTTTCACGAAATCCGTGCCCGCGACCATCGCGACATGCCGCCATTGGTCGGCCGACAGATAGTCCGCCGGCGCCTGTTCCATCGTCTGTCCCTCGTACGCGCGATTGTGGACGCGTTGAATGGTCAGCTCCGAGGCGTTGCCAAAGTTGAGGACCCCGACCATGAGCGCGGCATCCCCAAACTCGAAGAATCGGGAGTAAGCACCGAACGCACGCCACTTCACCCAGCCTTCCACGGTGACGACTTCGTTGGTGAACAGGTTCGCCGGCAGTTCCACGTAGCTGTCCTTGCCATCGAGGTCGAGGACGCGGCAAGTAGAAAGCAGTTGAGGGTTGAGAGTTGAGAGTTGAGCGGCGGGTTGGGCCGGCAGGGTTGAGGCCAGCAAGGTGCCCCAAAGGACCAGGGACAAAAGAGTTCGGTATTGGTTCATGACGGGTTATGCGACCGGGATTGGAGCACAATCCGAGAAAAATCAAAGCCGAATGTGGTCCTTTGCTTAAGGAATTGAGTCAAGGCAGCCGCCCATAAACCTTGAAACTGCAGTTAACCCGAAAACTGAAGTCCGCTTACAGAAGGCAGCGAAGCGACCAAAGTCGGAAGGAGTTGCAGCCCTTATCGGCGGGATTCTCCACCAAAGTCCGTGCCGAAAGCCTTTGCTCTTCGCTACCTTTGCGGCCTCCTGTGAAATCCATTTCGGGATTCAGGTAAAGCTCACCTATGAACACGCCGCTGACCTCGCTCTTGTTCCCGCCCACATCTTCGCGGCATTCGCGGGTCACTTCGCCGGCGCGGCGGAGCCGAGCGGCAGGGGTTTCATCGTCAGTGGATCGCGCAACGGCAGTTGGGTGAATTTGCCGCCCACCAGATTGGTGAACGCCACCGGATGGCTCGGGTCGCCTTTAAGAATTTCATCCTTCTGGCCGACCCCAAGAATCACGAGCCGGTCCGTGGTCAGATATTTTTTTGCCACGCGCTGAACGTCCTCACGGGTCACCGCGCTGATGCGGGGTACGACTTGCTGCCAATAATCCGGATCGGTCTGGTAGCGTCCGGTGAATTCTTCGGACGCCAGCACGCCCGCCACCTGGGCCTTGCTCGCGAAGCTTCGCGGCAGGCGATCAATGAATCCTCTCTTCGCGTTCTCCAGCTCTTCAGAGCTGACCGGCTCGGCGGCGATGCGCTTCATTTCTTCAATGACGATGGACGTCGCGTAGGCCACGGAGCGGGACTTGGACTGAAAACCCGCCGTGAAGGCATACGCAAAATAGACGCCGCCCGGAAAACTGGAATAGGCCGAGTATGCCAACCCTTCCTCGGAACGCACGCGGTTCACGATGCGCGAGGTGAACCCGCCGCCGCCCAGAATATCGTTCATGATGATGAGGGAGAAATAGTCCGGGTTATTCCGCATGATACCGGGGAGGAGCATCTCAACGCGGCCCTGGTTTACATCCTTGTCCACGAGATACACGCCAGCGGCGGCCATCGTGATGTTCGTCGGGATGGGCGGCGGCGGCGTGCCAGTCCACGGCCAGTTGGCGAAGAGTTTGTCCAGCTTCGTCACCATCGCGGCGCGATCAAAGTCGCCGCTGGCGGCCACGACGAAGTTCGACGGCCAGAACCATTGTTTTTGGAAGGCGAGCAGGTCGTCGCGGGTAATGGACGCGACAGACGCAGCGGTTTGATGCCGGTTATCCCAGAAGTTTTCGCCGTAAGCGAGGAAGCCGGATTCCTGTTGCTCAAGGTTGGAGGAATCATCGTTGCGCTGTTTCATGCCTTGCAACATTTGCTGCTTTTGCAGGTCAATGCGATCCGACTGAAAGCGCGGCGCGGTCAAGACTTCGCGCAAAATCGTCAAGCCTTCGTCGAGGTCCTTGGCCAGCAGGTTCAGACTTACCGTGCCTTGCGCGCCTTGGATGCCCGACCCCAGCGCGGCCGCGAGAAAGGCAAGCCGCTCTTCCAACTCCTGCGCCGTCCGCGTCTCGGTGCCAGACCGGGTGAGTAGCGAGCCGCACAAATCGGTCAAGCCTTCCTTGCCCGCCGGCTCCACCCAATCTCCGGTGTGAACCGAGATCACAATGTTCACGAGGGGCAATTCATGATCCGGCACGATGTAGGCGACGGGACCGGACGCCAACACCACGCGGTACGGCTCGGCTTTGGGCGGATGAAATTCCAGCGGTGCGAAGGTGAGTTTCTCCGGTCGGTCGGGAATCGCTGAGGGTGGCGTGGCGAGTGCGGGGTGCGGAGTTTTTGGACTCGGCGCTGGCTGGCAGGCCGAAAAGCCAATTAAGAATGCAAAATGCAAAATGCAAAATGCCGCGCGCCAGGGAGATGGTAATTTTGAATTTTTCATTTCTAATTTTGAATTTTTAATTCGCCGGCCTTGCGGGTGTAAACCCCCACGGCGCGATTTTCCTTCGTGAAATACTGACGGGCGACGCGCTGCACATCGGCGGCGGTGACGGCTTGCACCTTGGCCCCGGCTTCGTTGATCTCGCGCCAATTCCCGCTGCCATCGTTGTGCACTAGATTCATCAAGATGGACATGTTCGAGTTGAGCCGGCGGTATTCGCCAGCGGCGAAGTTGTTTTTTACCTTCTGCAACTCGGCAGCGGTCACCTCGTCGTGCTGAAGCTTCTCGATTTCGGCGTAAATCGCCGCTTCGACCTGCTCGGGCGTGTGGCCATCGCGCGCCTCGCCACCGGCATTGAACGACCCGGCCCACTTCTGCGACATCTGGTGCGCCCACACTTCGGTGGCCACTTGATTCGTCAGCACGAGGCCCTTGTAGAGCCGGCCCGTCTGCGTGGAAAGGATTTGGCCCAGAATCGCCAGCGGATAAGAATCCTTGTGGCCGAACGGTACGGTGTGCCAGAGGATGTCCACCTGCGGATTGGTTTCCGCCTCGGCGAGCATGCGTTTCTCGGCGGGCTGTTTGACTTCCAGTGTGACCACATCCGGTGCGGCGACCTTGCCGGCCGGGATGCGGGTAAAGTATTTTTCGGCGAGTGCGGTGGTGCGCGCAATGTCCAGGTCGCCGACCAGAATCAAGGTGATGTTCTGCGGGGCATAGTAAGTGGCGTAAAAATCATCGGCTTGGGCCTTGGAGATGGCGGGGATGTCCGACGGCCAGCCAACCGTGGGCCAGCCATAGGGATGGGATTCCCAAAACAGAGCGTTGAAGGTTTCGCTAAACTTTCCGAGCGGCGTGGAGTCGGTACGCATCCGGCGTTCTTCGAACACCACGTCGCGTTCGGCGTAAAACTCGCGGAAGACCGGGCGCAATAAGCGCTCGGACTCCATCCACATCCACAATTCCAGCTTGTTCGCCGGAATATTGATGAAGTACGCAGTCATGTCGTCGGATGTGAAGGCATTCATGCCGGAGCCGCCGCCGGAGCGGTAAATTTTGTCGAACTCGTTCTTCACGATGATCTGGCGATGTTCGGCGATGAGTTCGTTGAATTGCTTTTCCAATTCGAGATAGCGCGCCGTCTTGCTTTCCAGCTTCGCCACGTCGTCAATGTCCCCGCGTCGCAGCGCTGCGCGCATCTTTGCCTCCTCAGCGCGCATCTGGTCGCGGATTTTTTCCTGCGCGGCCATGATCTCCACGTCCCGCGCATAATTCGTCGTGCCAATTACGGGGGTGCCCTTGAACATCATGTGCTCGAAGAGGTGCGCGATACCGGTGATGCCAGGGCGTTCGTTGGAACTGCCGACGTGCGCGACCCAACCGCCGGCCACCGCCGGGTCGTCACGGCGTTCGACCAGCAGCAACCGCATGCCGTTGGACAAGGTTTTTTCGACCACGGGAACTTGTTGCGCGAGGAGCGGCGCGGTCATGAGGCAGAATGTTGTGCCAAAAACCAAAATAATTTTTATGGTGCGCATAGGCGATTCGGAAACCCGTATTATCAAGCAGGTCAGACAAACGTTAATCAGGATGCGTTCAAGCACCAGCCAAAAGATGCGAACGCGGCTCAGCGACGCAGGCGTTTTGTGAGCAGCGCGCTCATCTCTTTCGCGACCGGGACTCGTGCCCACACCGCCAACGCGAAGTAAATCAGACCGGCCAGTGTGCCGGGCAAAAAGACCGCGCCGATTCGCGGTCCCAACGTTGCGTGGCCGAACTTGCCGTCCCAGCAATGATAGAGGGCGAACGCCGCCGCACCGGCCACAGCGGCCGCGCCGAGCAGTCGGCCAACCGTCTGGATAAAACCGGTCAAATCGAGGTGCGTCAGTTTTTTTCGCAGCGCATAAAATAGGAGGGCCGTGTTGATCACCGCACTCAGCGTATTGGCCACCGCCAGGCCGGCCTCGCGATACGGATGCACCAGCCAGAGGGCGAAGCACAGATTGATCGCCAGACACGCGATACTGATCTTCATCGGCGTTTTGATGTCGTTCAAGGCGAAGAACGCCCGGGCCAGAATGTTATTCATCGAAAACATCAACAACCCCGGGGCCAGACACGCCAGTGCTAACGCGACTCGCGGCGTGGCCTCCGCATGAAAGCTCCGATACTCAAACAGCATTCGCACGATCGGCTCGGCCAGGGCCAGTGAAACGGCGGCGGCAATCAGATTTGCAAACGCGAGATAATTCAACCCCTGTTTTAGCGTATTGCGAAATTCCGGGAATTTTTTCTCCGCGGCCAGCGCGGACAACGTCGGGAGCAGGAACGTTGCGAGCGAAATGCCAAACATACCTTGCGGTAATTCCATCAGTCGCACCGCGTAATCGAACGTCGCCGTAATGGTTTTGCTTTCATCGAAAAAAAATGAAAAGCCCTGCGTGACCAGGACGTTGATCTGAAACGCCGCCACGCCAATCGAGCCGGGGATCATTTTACGGATGACTGCGCGCACTGTTGGATCATGCCACGGCGACACCCATTGAAATCGAAAACCCTCCTGGTAGAGACTCGGAACTTGAAAAACCGCCTGCGCCGCACCCGCCAGCACCACGCCGATGGCCAGACCGAAAATCTGTTGCTCCAGTTTTATCCCGATGCGCGGTGCGAGCAGCAACACGCTGGCGATCATGATCACGTTGAGCAGCACCGAGCCAAGCGCCGGCACAAAAAAGTGTCCGCGCGCGTTGGCCATACCGATCAAAGCCGCTGCCAGGCAGACCAGCAGCATGTAGGGAAACATGAAACGCAACAGCCGTAGCATCAAGGTCGTCTCGGCGGTGAAGGTGCCGGCAGCCAAGGCAATGGAAATGGCCAGGATGGATAACACCGTTAACGCGCCGGCGGCGACCAGCAAACCGGAAATCACCACGTTTGCTGTGCGCCACATTTCCTTTTTGCCCTCGCGGACTTCTTTTTGCTTGAAGATCGGGATGAACGCCGCCGTAAGTGCGCCTTCGCCCAGCAGACGGCGGAAAAGGTTCGGCACCATGAACGCCAGAGTAAAGGCGCTGGCGATCCAAGTGTTACCCATGAATCTGGCATAGACCATTACGCGCACCATGCCTAGCACGCGGCTGGTCAGGGTGGCGGCGGCCATGGCGCCGGAGGACTTGAGCATTTGCGACATCGTGGGTGGAGCCTAAAGGAGCGCGGCGCGGCGGCCAAATAGGAAAGTGGCAGCGGAAGGGCCAAGCAATTCAAATTTCTGTAAATTCATAGAGCATCAAACTGAGGGCGGGTTTTGATTTTCCATGTTGAGGTAAAGTTTTCCTGTTTCCCAATCGTCGCTGGTTTCGCTGAGGAGCGCGGTGATGAGGCGGAGGAGGGATTGTTCGTTGGGGAAGACCCGGGCGACCCGGGTGCGGCGTTTGAGTTCCTGGTTGACACGTTCCAGCGCGTTGGAGGTGCGCATTCGTTTCTGATGGGCCGCGGGCAGCGTAAACACCGTGAACCCTTGCGGCAGGTTTTCCTCCAGCCATCCGACGAGTTTGGGGGCGCTCTTGGCGTAGTGGGCGATGATTTCCTTGAGCCGTTGTTCGGCGGCGGGACGACTGGTGCATTCAAAGACGCTGCGGATGGCGCCGGCGACTGCGGCGCGCTGCTCCAAGCGTGGGCCATAAGCTTGGGCGTTTTGCTGGAGATGGAACTGACAGCGTTGCCAGGGGCCGGCGCCAAAGACGGCTTTGCGCGCGGCCGCCATGCCGGGGTGATCGTCGCTGACGATGAAGGTGACGCCGCACAGGCCGCGCTGGACGAGGCTTTGGAAGAAGGCCCGCCAATGCCCTTCGGCTTCACTGAGGGCAACGCTGACGCCGAGGATGACCCGTTTGCCTGCGGGGGTGATGCCCAAGGCGACCAGGACGGCACAGTCGCGGAGCTGGCCGTCGTGGCGGACTTTTTCGTAGCGGGCGTCAAAGACCAGATAGGGGCAGGAACTCAAGGGCCGATCGCGCCATTTTTGGAGTTCGCCGTCGAGGCGTTTGGCGCAGTCGCTGACCTGGGTGGAACTGACGGAGTGGCCGCAGAGTTCTTCGACGATGGCGGAGACTTTGCGGGTGGAAACGCCCTGGACATACATTTCGGCCATGGCGAGTTTGAGGGCCTGTTCGGAGCGGAGGCCTTTGTCGAGGGCACTGGGATAGAAGGCCGTCTCGCCGCGGACCTGCGGGACGCGGAAGGTGATGGGGCCGACGCGGCTGGCGAGGGTTTTGGGTTTGTAGCCGTTGGCGTAGCCGAGGCGGGTGTCGGTGCGTTCGTAGGGTTGGGCTTGGAGGACTTGATGCCGTTCGACGCGCATCGCTTCGTTGACGAGGAGGCGGAGACCTTCGGCGAAGCCGGTGTGGTCTTGGTCAGTCAGGAGTTGCAGGACGTTGTTCAAGAGTTCAG
>JANYBF010000414.1 GCA_025360895.1 Verrucomicrobiota bacterium | reverse complement strand
AAGTCCGGAAAATCTTTTAACCAGCGGGCGCGATCCTTGTCGTCCGCGTAATAGCGCATGGAAAGGATGATATCTTCCTCGCTGCATCCGCCGAGCACGTCGAGGTGACAGTTGCCAAAAGGCAGACCAAAGCCCATCAGTTCTTCACGTAGCGCATCAGTGACGAGCCAAGTGTAGAGTTCGCGATCGCTCAGGTGGTCAGTGCAGTGCAGGAACAGGCGGCGTTGGCCGAGTTCGAGGATAAGCTCCCAAAGTTTCGTGGTGAGCGCGGCGTCATCGAGTTTCTCGGGCAGCGGCGGTTCAAAACCATCTTTGGCCAAAGTGTCGAAGGGGCAGACGAAGCCGTGCGTTTCCAACGCGAGCACATTTTCCAAGAACGCTTCCTCCACCTTGGGATCGCAGTCGGCGATCTTGCCGCTGATCATCTCACCACCGGCGACCTCGTCAATTTCACGGCGAAGTTTTTTGATGCGGATGTCACGATCAACACCCTCAAGGCCGAGGGGATCGTCAGCGGATGGTTCAGATGAGTTTGGCATGACGGGACAATAGTAAAACGCGGTGAACTTGGCGAATGTTCGGCCGCCCTTGCAGGGCTCGGAATTTTTTTGGTGGACGATTTAACCCAGGACGTTGCCCTGGGTTATCATCGGTGGCGATCGCGCCCAGCCTCGACTCGCACCGGTCGCGGGTGTTACGCTCTCTGCCGTGGAACTGAAGGAAGAACCGGTCGCGCCGACGCTCGCCCACAAGCTGGGCAATTCCTCGCCGGCCTGCCCGCACGCGCAAGCCGAGCAAGCAACATTATTCGACGCGCGCGATTACATCTCCGGGGATCAATTCAAAGTTGTCCGCTGCCGAAATTGCCAGATCGCCTTCACCCAACCCGTGCCATCACCGGACGCGTGGTCGCGGTATTATCCGCAAGCCTACCATGGCGCGGCGGGGGCGAAACGTTTCCCGGCTCCGGTGGAATGGTTGCAGCACCAGCTCTACGCCGCACGGATTCGTCGGATGGAAAAATTCAACGGCGGCCGCCCGGGCCGCGTGCTTGACATTGGTTGCGGGCGCGGATTTCTGCTCCAAGAATTCCGGCGGCGCGGTTGGGACGTGCTTGGAACGGAAGCCGACGACAAGGCCGCCGGGCACGCCCAGCGCGTTCTGCAATTACCCGTGAAAGTTGGCGTGTTGGAAACATTGGAACTCCCCGCCGCCAGCTTCGACACAATCGTCCTCTGGCATGTGCTGGAACATCTCGCCGATCCGACGCAGACGCTGGTCGAGGTTCATCGGCTTTTGCGCCCCGGCGGGACCTTGCTGGTGGGCGTTCCCAACTTCGGCAGTTGGGAGGCGCGGTTGTGCCAGGACAAATGGTTTCATCTCGATGTGCCCCGGCATCTGGCCCATTTCACGCCGGCCAGCCTGGAGAGAGCACTGGAGCAAGCCGGACTCGGCTTATGCGGACGCAGTGCATTCGCGCCCGAGTACGACGTTTTCAGCTTCGTGCAATCACTGCTCAACCGCGCCGGTCTGCGTCACAATTATCTCTACAACCGGCTGCGTGGCCAGGGCGCCAAGGTGCTCGGAAACCCGAACGGCCAATTCGCCCAATTGATCGGCACCCTGCTTATCGGGGCACCGCTCGCCGTCCTCAGCCTGCCCGCGACTTTGCTTGCCGGTCTGCTTGGGCAAGGTTCCGTCCTTACGGCGTTTGCCCGGAAATCTTGATCACTGAAATTCACTGGCGAAGTTGAAAACCCGGCTCACACGATTTTCACTTCAAGGAAGTGAATTGCGGAATGCGGAAGTTACTGCTTTCCGGGGTCGGCGAAGCGACCGTTGTAAACAAAGTCCTTTTCCGCACCGGCTTTGATGTGACATTCGGCGCAGTTGGCGGACTTTTCCGGCGGCGTGAGGTAGCTACCGTCGGCCCGATACTCCACAAACTCCCACTCGCCGCTGCGCTTTTCGGCGTAGGCGACGCCAAAGTCCTTTTCCCGGCGCATGACGTGGAGACCGAGCACCTTATCCTTCAGCAGATTCCCGGCGGCGTCCTTGGCCGGCTGACCGGTCGTGTCTTTCACCGTACTCGCCGTTTCCATGACCAGGACCGAGCCATTGGGATAAGGCAACTGAGTGCGATTCGTCATGGAAGCGGCGGCACGGTTGCCATACACCGTCACGAGCTTCTTCCCCTCGTCGCGCGGGACTGTGCGCAACACCTCGTAGCTCTTGGCGTAATTCGTGGGAAAGCCGACCCGGTCGGTCGCTGGCGCGGGACCATTTGTCTCCGCTGCTGTTGCCGTAACCAAGCTCAGAGCGAAGATGGCTGAGAACAGAATGTTTTTCATATTGTGGATCGCGCGAAGTATTGGGCAACGAAATTGGAAGTCAATATGACCTGACTTGGTGCTGCCTTGGCACCTGGCTGAACTTTTTGCTCATGGTTGATTTGCCGCCGGCAGGAAGAGTTTGCGGTTGCTGTTGTTTTGCGGGTCGTCCGGGCGGGGGTAATCGCGCCAGAGCCAGCGGAGCATTTCGGGCAAAATCGCGCCGCCTTGTTTGTTCGAGTGCGTGCCGATGCCCCAGCAGTAATTCAGGTCGTAACCTTTCTCGGTCAACGCGGCGGCCATCTTGATGTTCTGCGCGTGCCAATCCCATTTCGGATCGTACTCACCACCACGTCGCTGCCCACGATTGTCGTTCAAGCCATCTTGCAAAAAGATGCGGATGGGTTTGCGCTCGCTCTGCCGGATGAGATCGGGATAAACGTGGCCGCCGCGGATGTTGGTAAAACTTCCAATGGTGCTGAGGACTTTGTGAAATTGATCGGGCCGCTGCCACGCCACGGTGAACGCGCAGATCGCCCCGGAACTCGCGCCGGCGATGGCGCGGTCGTCGGGGTTCTGGGAAAGGTTGTAATCCTTTTCCAGTGCGGGCAGAAGTTCATTGACGATCAGCTTGGCATAGTTGTCGTTCAACTCGTTGTATTCGGTTGCCCGGCCATTGATGCTATCGCCCCAGTTCGTGGCGGTGGATTCGGGTTGCTCCGGCGTGTGGCCGGGATTGATGAAGACGCCGATGGTCACGGGCATTTCGCGGCGATAAATCAAATTGTCGAACACATACGGCACGCGGTAATCGCTGTTCGTTCTCACAAACGCCTGGCCATCCTGAAAAATCATGAGGCAGGCGGGCTTGGTGCGATCGTATTGTGCCGGGACATAAACCCAATAGTGGCGCGTGGTGTTGGTGAAGGCGTCGCTTGCCAATGTAAGCGGCCCGATGACCTTGCCTTGGGGCACGCCGTCATGCGGCGCGGAATCCGGGCCGAGCAGATAAACGTCATCGGTGGGTGCGGCCAAGACAACGGGTACTATAAAAACGATGGCGATGAGGATTGAAAGAAGGTGCTTTCTCATAAGGGTGCTAAGGTTTGCTGCCGGGAAATCAAACAGCTTGTTGCCATACGAAGCAAGCGCATCTTGTTTTGGGGTATGAATGGCAGCATCGGTCAGTGATGCGGAGCACCCGGCTGGTCGTCAGCCGTTCTACTGCGACGACCTTCATGCACGGATGAACGCTGGACAACCCGGATTGGTTTTAACATTCTGCCTGCCCGACGGCCTCAAAGGTCCGACCCCGTATCAAGCAAATGGTTCTTAGCGGAAGTTCGCCATGCAAATAAACGATCTGGATGAGTTGAAACAGTTGGTGGCGGAATTACGGGCCGATCATGTGGCTCAAAAGGAAAAGGAAAAGCGGGACGCCTGGACCAAATACGTCTCGCTGACCATGGTGTGTATCGCCGTGCTTGCAGCCGTGGCCACGCTCAAAAGCGGCGGCTTCTCGACGCGCACGTTAAAGGAAATGAACGAAGCCACGTTCAACCAGGCGGAGGCCTCGGATCAATGGGCGTTTTACCAGGCCAAGTCCATCAAACAAAATCTCTACGAGATCGAACTGGATCATTTGAACTCCGGATCGGCGCCGACGGCCGGTGCGGTGGAAAAATTGAAGGCGAAGCTCGACAAGTACGAAAAGGACAAGGCTGATATCACGGCCAGCGCGAAAAAATTTGAAGCAAACCGGGAGGCGGCCCGGAAGACGGCCATGAGCGCCGCCGAGCATTCCAGGAAAATGGGGCTGGCCATTACGTTGTTTCAGATTGCCATCGCCCTGGGCGCGGTGTGCTTGATCGTGAAGAAAAAGCCGTTGTGGATCGTCTCGGTCATTCTTGGAGCGCTGGCCACCGGTGTGATGGTGCAAGTATTGTATTTCATGCCCATGTAACGTTCACTTCACGCCTCGGCCATTTTAAGAGTTTTGTTAAGGTGCATGATGCAGCCGTACGAGCCCGACCATTCAACTACGATACGGATCCTGCCCGCCACAGAGGAACACCTGCCCGCACTGGCCGAGCTCGCGGGTATCATCTGGCGTCAACACTATCCGGGCATCATCTCGGACGCGCAGATTGAATACATGCTGGCGAAAATGTATGCGCTGGACACGCTGGGCGAGGAAATCCGGGCCAAGGGCATCCAGTTCGTACGATTGCTGGCCGGTGGCCGATTCGTCGGTTTCACTTCCTATGGCCCCACATCCGAGCCGGGGGTGATGAAGCTGCATAAATGTTATCTGCTGCCGGAGATGCATGGGCGCGGCCACGGAAGTTCGTTGCTACAACATTGCGCGCGCGCGGCGCGCAAGCTTGGGACGCGGCGAATGATCCTCGCCGTGAACAAGCAGAATACCAAAGCCATCACGGCGTATCACCGCAATGGATTTAACATAACTGAATCCGTCATTACCGATTTTGGCGAAGGTTACGTCATGGATGATTATGTCATGGCAAAGGATTTGTTTTCGTAGCGCGACCGCTCGCGGCGGATCAATTCACTCCTCCAAAAGCTCCGTCTCGACAGCGGCATCCGGTTCCGGAACAATCGCCGCGCCTCGTTTCTGAGGTTTACCAATGAGTTGGTGGCAACATTTCCGGGATCGTTGGGCATCGCTACGGGGCCGGCCGGCTTTGGACGCTTTGCTCACCCATGCGCGGCCGGATCAATCGCTGGCGGAACGGGTGGCGTGGGTGGAAGATTTGTTGGCCTGGGTGCGGCGGGATGTGCCAGCCACGCGACTGCGATTGCTGCTGCAAATTCTGGAGCGACAGCCGGAAGCTCGCGTCCGCGTCGGACAAACGCTGCGTTCGATCGTCCGCGACACGCAGGCACTGGATTTGTTTGCGGACACCGGTCTGCCCCGCGGCGTTGCCTTCATGCATGAGTTGATGTCGCGACTGATGTCGCGGGTGTTGCCCGGTCCGCCGGACACGCGGGATCTAGCGGACATTTTCGACCGGTTGTTTCCGTATGTCCGGGTCGCGGACTGGCTGGAGCAACTGGACGCAGAGTTCGCCGGCCGGATCGTCGCGCTGTTTCAACAGGGCGAAACCCCGGCGGAGGGCGGCTGGTCTTCGCTGCGGGCCGACCTTGAGGACGCGATGGTGCAACTGGCGGATCGCATCTGCGTGTTGGGATCACATCGCGAAGTGCGCGCCCGGCTGGACAAGGTGGCGTTTCGTGAACTCCCTTTCCAAAAACTATCGCCGGCGGTCAAGGCCCTGGTGGCCCGGGGCAATGCCGGCGTTCCCGTCGGCGAATTGGTGGCGGAATTGAATCTGGTTCGCCTCGAGACCGACGCGTGTGATCGCACCGTGGATGAAGTCATCCGCCGCCTCGAAAAAACCGGAGTGAACACGGCGCTGGTTTACGACATCGCACGCCTGCGGGCACAGTTGCGCCGGTTGGAATTGCTGCTGGAAGCCTGGGCCACGCCTACGCCGCAGCCCTCGCGCACGCTCGCGCTGCTGGCGGACCTGGTGCGCCAGAACCACGCGCGCCGGAGCGTACCGGAGTTGTTCCGGCAAAATCTTCACCTGCTCACGCGCCGGATCGTGGAACGCAATGCCGAAACCGGCGAGCATTACGTGGCGCGCAACCGATCGGAATATCTGGCCATGCTGCGGAGTGCCGCGGGCGGCGGCGCCGTCATGGGCGCGACCACCCTGGTTAAACTGCTCCTCGGCAAACTGGCCCTCGCGGAGTTTTTCAAAGGCACCTTCTTCGGTTTGAACTATGCCGGAAGTTTCGTGGTGATTCAGTTGTTGGGTTTCACCGTGGCGACCAAACAGCCTGCCAACACCGCCCCCGCGCTCGCCCGGCGCATGAGCGAGTTGCGCACCGCCCCCCAACTGGAAGCGCTCGTTGACGAGGTGGTGTTCCTCATCCGCTCCCAGATTGCCGCCATTTTCGGCAACCTGGTGCTGGTGATTCCCGCGACCCTGCTGCTGGATGCGCTGTGGACGACCATCGTGGGGCATCACATCGTGGACGCGCATAAAGCCGAAATTCTTCTCGGAGCGGTTTCACCGTCAAGCGGGGCCTGGTTTTTCGCCGGGTTCACGGGCGGGCTGCTCTGGCTTTCGAGTTTGATCGCCGCGTGGGCGGACAACTGGTTTGTGCTGCATCAACTGAGTCCGGCCCTGGCGCAGCATCGCGGCTGGCAACGCTGGCTCGGACCGACGCGGGCGCGGCGGCTGGCTGGCTGGCTGGAACACAACATCGCCGGGCTGGCGGGAAATATTTCCCTCGGATTTCTGCTCGGCATGTTTCCCGTGGTCGCGGGCTTTTTCGGACTGCCGTTGGATGTGCGCCACGTGACCTTGTCCACCGGCCAGGTCAGCGCGGCATTTGCAGCACTGGGCGGCGAGAGTTTCTGGAAGCTCTCTTCGCTCTGGATCGGTATCGGAATTCTGGGCATCGGCCTGCTCAACGTCCTTGTGAGCTTTGGCCTGGCACTATTCGTCGCCATTCGAGCCCGTGACGTACGTGGGCCGGAACGCAACCTGTTCTTCCGGGCCTTGGGGAGACGGGTGCTGAAATCGCCGTTGAGCTTCTTGTTGCCGATTGGAATTGTGAGTTCTACTGAGACGATCCGGCATGATTGAATCCGTCATCACCGACTTTGGGCTTGGGCCGGTAGCGAGACAGTCTGGAGCGCCGAGCATTGCTCGGCATGAGGGCAGGAAGGAAACTCAAGCCGAGTGCTGCCCGGCGCTTCGCTATTTACCAAATTTTACCACTCGACTTCCGAATTCCGAGCTGCCCGTTCTGATAGGCTCAATTATCTCAACAAACGTATCCGACCGGCGATTCCATGGGGGCGGTGGAGGTGTTCAGCTGGCGGTGGTGGCGGGCTGCTGACGGGCGCGGGGCCAGGCTTGCGGGGTCCGGTGTTTGACTTCGGCAGTG
>JANYBF010000410.1 GCA_025360895.1 Verrucomicrobiota bacterium | reverse complement strand
TCTCGAACTGGGGGACGACGACCTGCGTGACTGGGTGGTCGTGCGCATCTGCGACGAAGTGGTGGTGGATTTGATGACGCTGGCCTGCGGGATTTCCTACCGGGAAGGTGCGTCGGAGATTGAAGTGTTCACGATCGATGGCGTGCCGATTCCCTTTGCTTCAGCCAAGCTGCTCTTGCGCACCAAGCAAACCTTTCGTGAGAAAGACGCCGAAGACCGCATGTTTTTGGAGGCAAAAATCGCCCGGGAAGCAAAGTGAACCCGCGCCACGCGGGCAACAGGTTCGAGTTTCTCTGGCAGCGCCGGAGCATCGAGCGGGCGTGGTGAGGCTCTGCGGCTCGTTTCACTTCGCCGCGTCCAGCAGGTTGAGACTCCACGTGACGCGGCGGGTGGGCGCGAGCAGTCTAATCTCTCGCCTTGGGGACAGATCTCCAAAACGGCAGAGCGTGCCGTCTTTAGCGAGCGCAAGGTCCGCCTCCCAGTCCGACTTCACGGCAATCCAATCGGTGCGCTTGCCGAGTTGCGCCAGCCTTGGAAATGGAAAGTTGTAAAGATTATCCCCACGCTGGAGCCAAAGGGTGCCGTCCGTCTTCAGCCCGATCAAGGCTTGCCAATTACAACTGACCACCAACCAGTTCGCGCCACCAAGCCGTCTTGGTTCGGAGAAATATTCCATACCATTTCCTTCACCGCGCAGCGCCGGAGGGATGAGACCCAGTCCCCAGAGTTTCCCATCCGTATCGAGGATCAGATCGAAATTGTTGTCCCCCGCTATGACGCTACGGACGCCGGGCACTTTGATGTTCAACTTGACCGGACCGTCTTCCGACTTTCGGTGATAAGGATCGCCATTGTAGGCAGTGAATTTCCCCCATTTCCAAATCTCACCTTCGCGGCTCACGGCATAGGAAAATCCGTTGCCGGCGTAAACTGCGGTCCAATTTGCAGCCTGGCCGATTTGCACGGGAGCGTTGGTGACGATCTTCGGCCCGTCGCCCAACTGTTTGTTCTCATTGTCACCCCAGCCCCAAATCGTGCCGTTGCGCTTGAGCGCGACAAGATGTCGCCAGCTCCCGGCAACCGTGGCCCACGAGGAGTCGCGTCCGATGGCTTCAAACTTTAACTCAGCCGGGCGCACGATTGAGCCTTTCGGTTCAGGACTGCCGGTGTGCAGGGGAGCGATATTTCCTTCCTTGTCCACGATTTCGAAACTAAATGCTCTCCAAAGTGAGCCGTCAAACTTCACGCCTACGAGTTCGCGGTACGTGGTCGCAATTGCCACCCAGTTCGAGCCGCCGACAAATTCAACCTGCGGATTATTACTCGGGTGCCAGATAGGTACAGAGTCTTTGGCTCGGCTGGCGTTGGTTTGCGGGATGGGCGGCGAGATCAATTCGTATACTTTGTAGGAACACAACCGACCGTCGGGCAGCAGCACGAAGGATGGCCGGTCAACGAACGGGCGGGTAATGACCGGTGGCACGGAACCGCTCAAGCGCGGCGCTCCGGCGGCTGGCTCGAACGGCATCGCGAGTTCCCAGACGCGGTTGTAAACCAGCGTGGTGATGACGCCGGTGAGGACGAAGCAGCCCAGCCACGTCGCCGCGTTGCGCCACCAAAGCGTGAGCGAGGGCTGGGTGTGTTTGAAGTTTTTAGCGGCCAACGCCAGTGTCAGCGCCACCGGGCACAAGGCGGCCACCACGCCGGCCAGCGCGAGGGTTTTGAAAACACCATTCGATTCGATTACAAGTATTACAAGTCCGCCCGCGAGCACCGATTGGATTTTGCCTTGCAAAAGCGCCAGCGCAATCAACACCAACAGGCTTCCCCAAACCCATCGCAATCGTCGCCAGGTGTGGCCTATGGCGAAGAACAACATTACGGCCGCGCCGACGAAGAAGACCAACGGTCCCTGCCAAAGGTTCACCCCCAACAACCTGAAGTTATCGCGTCCGTGGGAAAAGCTGCCCGCGAGGAACAACCCGACAACGACGATCCCGATCGCCGCGCCGAGCGCTTGGAGCAGTTGCTGTGTGAGCGAGGAAGCGTAGAAGGCGACGAACGCGACACAGATGCAGGCCAGCGTCCAAGGAACGGCGAATTCCAT
>JANYBF010000392.1 GCA_025360895.1 Verrucomicrobiota bacterium | reverse complement strand
ACTTGTATGCACGGCGGAATAGCCGTCGAGCGGGGCCGTGCTGGTCCACTCACTGGTGGCAAGCCCGAAGGCGGGGGCCGTCACCGGCCATCCGGTGGTTTGATAACCAGAACCCAGGCCCGGAGTTGGACCTCCGTATTGCGGCCACCAGGTTTGGATGTTCAGGCCGATCTGCGCGCCGTGGGAAGCGCCGAGCATCAACGCCGCGGCGGGCACGGCGAGTAAGCCACGCTTGAGGGAACTGGGAAGTAAGTTTCGTTTCATGGGTTTGCTTTCGGTTCGGGTTCGGGTACGGCGTTTTGATTATCGTTCGGTCGGGTCTGGTGTCGTACCCGCTCGAGTTCCGTGGCTTGTTGCGTCCGTCGGAACGATGACCGGCGCAATTCAAACAGATTTGCGGATGACATACCATCCCACAAACGGGGGAGGCCACCTGCACACTGTGGTTTGCCGCAGGTGCGCTGGACATCTGAGGCTCATCTGCGATGATGTTTTCCTGAAGCGTGTTAATGCCAAGTATCGGCGACGTTAGCCAACAGCTTGTAGAATTCAAAAATATGAAGTTTGAACCAACCCAAACCCGACGTTCGAATCATAAACTTAGGACCGCATGGTTGGCTTTGCTTGCCGGGGCGGGCTCGCTCACTGTCAGCGCTGCCACATATCCAACGGCCGTTCTTTCGGATTCACCAATTGCCTACTGGCGGTTGAACGAAGCGACCTTGTTGCCGACAAATGTTGCGACCAATCTCGGCAGTCTTGGCGTTTCCGCGAACGGTACTTATCAGGGGGGCGTCACGCTCGGTACCGCTGGCCCCCGCCCGCCCCAATTTGCTGGCTTCGATTCCAACAACATTGCCGTGGGGCTTGATGGCACCAGTGGCTACGTCGGCACCGCGCTCCCGCTGCTCAACGCAAAGAGCGCTTTTACCCTCGAAGGTTGGTTGTGGCGCGGTGGCTCCCAAGCGAATCGCACCGGATTGTTCGGACAGAATGATCTCATCGAGTTCGGTTATATCAGCGATCAAAATTTACAGTGCTGGATTGGTGTGGCGGGCAATGCCATTAATGTCGGCAATTCTTTTCCGAACAATGAATGGCATCATATCGCCGTCGTGGGCGATGGCACCACGGTGACCGTGTACGCCGATGGCCAGGTTGGGGGCGCGGCCAATCTTCCCGCCGCCAGCTACGGCAGCAGTGGTTTCAACTTCAACATGGGTGGTGGCGGCATTTTTGACGGCGCCGGGAATTTTTTAAATGGCCGGCTCGCCGATGTGGCAGTCTTCGACACGGCGCTCACGCCGCAGCAGATTCAGTTACACTATCTCGCGGCCGTCGCTACCGCCCCGATCATTACGGCCCAGCCGCAGGGCACCAACGTGTCGCTGGGCGATCCGGTCGTGCTGTCCGTCATCGCCCTGGGGGCGCCGCCCTTGCGGTATCAGTGGCAAAAATCCACGACCGATATCCTTGATGCCACCAATGCCACGCTGGTTTTCACCACGGCGAGTGTGAACGATGCCGGGAATTACCGGGTTGTTGTCACCAATGATTACGGCGCGACCAACAGCGCCCCCGCCACCGTAACGGTGGTGACGGACACCGTCGCGCCAACCTTGGTAACCGCCGTAAATTCAACTTTGACCAACGTCGTCGTGCGTTATTCCGAAGCGGTCGAACCGGCCTCGGCGACTAACGGCGCCAACTATTCGATCACCCTCGGCGCGATTGTTTCCTCGGCTTATCTGACCGATGCGCAAACCGTGACACTGGTAATTTCATCGCTGACGTTGGGAAACAACTACACGCTTACAGTGAATGGCGTTCGAGATCGGGCTTTTACACCCAATGTCATTGTCTCCAACTCCCAGATCAATTTCACGGCGCTCGCGAACGGGTTGACCACGCGCCCGAATGTCGGGCCTTTCTTGAACAATCAATTGCCGCCGGCGGCCCCGGGCATCTCTGGTAACTGGTCCGCCGTGGTCGCTTTTACCAATCTGGTGTTTACCAACGCCCTCGGCCTGGCCCCAATGCCGGCTACGCCGCGCTTGATTGTTTGGGAGCGGGAAGGCCGCATTTATTCGTTCACCAACACGCCGGGCGTCAGCACAAAGACGCTCGTCCTCGACCTCAGCAACCAATGCCAGGGATGGGATGATTCGGGTTTGCTCAATGTGGTCTTTCATCCCGGTTTTGTGACCAACCATTATATTTTTGTTTATTATACCTGGGTTCCGCCCGGCACGGTTGTTGGCAGCCCTACGACCCGGCCCCAACAATTCCTTACCGATGCTTATCACGACCGGTTGGCGCGTTTCACGTTGGACGCGGCGGGCGTGGCGCTCCCGGGGTCGGAGTTGGTATTGGTGGATCAGACCGGCACCAGCACCTGGCACAACGGTAGCGGCATGTTCTTTCATCCGGCGAACGGGTTCCTCTACGTCACCGACGGCGATGATGCCAATGGCAGTAACGATCAGATCATTACCCAGAGTTTGTTTTCCGGCATCTGGCGGCTCGACGTGGATCGGCGCGGCGGTTCGATCAGCCACCCGATTCCGCGGCAACCCGTCAAAGGAACCACCGCCAATTACTACATTCCCAACGACAATCCGTTTGTCGGACAGAACAACGCGCTGGAGGAATTCTACGCGATCGGTCTGCGCAGTCCGCATCGCATGACGTACGATTCGAGCAGCGGGCGGATTTTCATTGGCGATGTGGGGGAGGGTTCCCGGGAGGAAATTGACGTGGTGGAGCCGGGAGATCCCGCCGGACTAAACTTCCAGTGGAATCGAATTGAAGGCTTGCAGGGCGACCTCATCCCGCCCTACATCGGCGTGAACAAACGCCCGATCCTTGATTATTCGCACAGCGAAGGCAACGCGGTCATCGGTGGGTATGTGTATCGCGGCAGCGAATTCATGTCGGACCTCGGCGGCAAATACATCTTTGGCGACAACGTGACGCGGAAAGTCTGGGCCTTGGATGAATCCAAGAATCCCGTGGGCAAAACCTTGCTCTGCGTTCTACCGCTCGGGGCCGGCCCGAACTCGGGCAGCGATTACACCGGCCTCTCTTCCTTCGGGCTGGATCACAACCATGAACTTTACCTCTGCCAGATGAGCAGTGTGGGCGGCCGCATTTACAAACTGGCCCGCTCGGGACCACCCCCGGCCGTGACCTTTCCGCCCTTGCTGTCGCAGACCGGCGCGTTCGCGGATCTGCCCGCCCTCACGCCCAGCGCGGGGCTGGTTCCCTATACCGTCAATTCGCCGCTGTGGTCCGATGGCGCGGTGAAGCAACGGTGGATGGCCCTGCCCACGAACTCCTTCGTTCATTTCGCCGCCACCGGCGAGTGGGCGTTTCCGAAGGGGACCGTGTTCGTGAAACATTTTGACCTGCCCGTGGACGATACGGACGCGAATGTGCGGCAACGACTGGAGACGCGCTTTCTCGTTCGGGACACGAACGGCGCGGCCTATGGCATCACCTATAAGTGGCGGGCGAACTACACCGACGCCGACCTCGTCACCAACGCCCTGACGGAAGATATTGTCATCACCACCAGCACCGGCACGCGGACGCAACAATGGTTTTATCCCGGCCCGTTGGATTGCCTCCGCTGCCACACCCCCGGCGCGGGTTACGTTCTAGGCGTGAAGACCCGCCAACTTAACGGCGATTTGAATTACCCCGGGACCGGCGTGACGGACAATCAATTGCGCGCCTGGAATAACATCGCCCTCTTCGACACCGCGCTGAACGAAGGCAACCTCCCGAACTATGACAAACTGGTTAGCATAACCAACACGAGTGTGGATCTCACCAACCGCGTGCGGTCCTATCTTGACGCCAAGTGTTCCCAGTGTCACCGCCCCGGCGGCGTGCAGGCGTTTTGGGATGCGCGCTATGACACGCCGCTGGCGAGCCAGAATATCATCAACGGCAAGGTCGTTAACACCCTCGGGATCCCGGGCGCCCAAGAGGTCACGCCGCTGGATATTGCGCGCTCGATCATGCATTTACGGGTGAATAGTCTCGATTCCATCAAGATGCCGCCCTTGGCGCGCAACCGGATTGATAGCGATGCCGTCGCCGTGCTGACCCAATGGATCAATTCCATGTCTCCGCCGGGGGCGAACACCGCCCCCAGCATCGCGGCAATTTCCAACCGCGTAGTACTGGCGGGCACGCCGCTGACGATCACGAACACGGCGACCGATGCCGAAGCACCACCGCAGCTATTGACCTACAGCTTGGTTGGGCCGCCGGTGGGGGCGAGCCTCAATCCCAGCAACGGGATCTTCAACTGGCGTCCGGCGATGGCGCAGGTAGGGAGCAACTTTTTTAACATTCAGGTATCCGACAATGGCACGCCGAGCCAAAGCGCGACGCAGAGTTTTTGGGTGATGGTAAACCAACCGGCCCAACCCGGGTTGGTTAGCGCGATGGTGACAAACGGTCAGTTCAAGCTGCTGGTTTCCGGTGATTTGGGGCCGGATTATACGGTTTTCGGCTCGACCAATCTGCTGAATTGGAACCCGCTGTTTTCAACCAATCCCACGGCGCTGCCGTTCCTGTTCGTGGATCCGGCGGCCAGCAACTATAATCAAAGATTTTACCGGGTTTTATTGGGGCCATAATGACGGCGCGGCGCAACCGCAACCCTGTCGTCGTAACGCCGCGGTGCCTGGGGGGTGAATAAGCCCCCACCCGTGGCCGCGCTTTATCGTCCCAGATATTTCAGCGTCGCTTCGGTCCGGCTATGGACGTGCAGTTTGTCGTAAATCGTCCGCACATAAGTGCGCACAGTCTCGAAGCCAATATTCAAAAGGTCCGCGATTTCCTTGTAAGCGTGCCCCTTGGCGAGCAAGGCCAGCACCTGTTGCTCGCGATCGGTCAAAGTCTCCACTTCTGGTGCCCGTTGCGGGGTGGCCGCCATCTGGCTGACTTCCTGAAAATATTGCACTACGCGCCGCGCGATCTGGCGGGACATCGGGGCGCCGCCACTGGTGATTTCCCGGATCGCCTCCAGCAGCTTGTCCTTGGGGGTGCGTTTCAGCAGGTAACCGGTGGCCCCGGCCATGAGGGACTTGAAAATCTGCTCACTGTCATCATAAACAGTTAACATCAGCACGGGCACGTCGGGGGCCACCATTTTTAACCGGCGGACGCATTCGGTGCCCAACATGCCAGGCAGGTTGATGTCCATCAGCACGACGTCCGGGCGATTGCCCGGAATGCCTTTCAGCGCCGCCGGGCCGTCCGGGTAGGCGGCCTGACACTTAAATCCGGACGTGCTGTCAATCAAGCTGGCCAAGTTGGCCCGCACGCCGGGATCGTCCTCGACCAGTGAAACTGTAATCGCTCTAGCCACTTTGCTTTTCTTCATAAACTATCAATCATCGGCCCGCCATCCCACATTGATGTTAGCCGGGCTTGAATTCAAAAGTTCTTCGGCAAGGGAAATACGAACCGGAGCTTGACGCCCCGGCCGGGGGCGCTGGTGATTTCCGCGCTCCCGTCGCATTCCGTCAGCCGCGACTTCATGTTGCCCAGGCCGTTGCCGCCCGGCTTCGCCGTCTCCGGTGTAAATCCGTGGCCGTTGTCCTCGATCTCCAGGCAGACCCGGGCGTCCGTCAATTTGAGTCGCAACCAGACTTCGGTCGCGCCGGAATGTTTCAGGACATTGTTCAAAGCCTCTTTGACGGCGAGAAAGACATTGTGCCGCACGTCCGATCGGAGCGGCAGTTTGGGCAGATCTGTCGGCATTTCCTGCCAGCATCGCACGGGGGTGTTCTCGAAACATTCATCGGCAAACCGGCCCACATATTCCGCGAACCGGGGCAGGTTATCGTCTTTGGGATTCGTGGCCCAGACGATTTCATCGAGCGCGACCACCGCCGCGCGGACCTGGCTGCCGATGCGTTCAAATTGTTGCGGGACGGTTTCGCCGCTGGCGGCACTCTGACCCACGTCGCTGAGAATGGAAACCCGCGTCAAAATACTGCCAATGTCGTCGTGCATGTCTTGCGAGATGCGCAAACGTTCCCGTTCGATGGCGTGTCGGGTTTCCAACTGCACCAGGCGGCGCTTGTATCGGCGCCGGGCGATCCCGAACACCGTCCCGGCCAACAAGGCAAACCCCGCCAGCCCGGCGGCGACGCGAAACCAGTCCGTTTGCCAAAGGTAGGGTTGCACGGTCACGGCTACGGCCGCGCCCGGCTCGCTCCAGACGCCGTCGGCATTGGAGGCGAGGACGCGAAAAACATACTTCCCCGGTGGCAGCCGCTGGTAGTACGCCACCCGCCGGGTGCCGGCCTCGACCCAATCGCGATCCCAACCGTCCAGCCGGAAGCGGAATTGCACTTTTTCCGGCGCCGCAAAATTTAAACCCGTATAGTAAAAATCAATCTCCCGCGGTCCCGGCGCGATCGTGATGGCAAAGGGGGGCGTGTCGGAGTCATCGGTGGTTTCTGGCCGCGGTCGGATTCGCTGGCTTTGCCGGTCCACCCTCACTTCTTCCAGCAGGACGAGAGGTGGCTGCGTGTCGATTTCCTGTTGGCGCGGGTCGATGACCACCAGGCCTTTAATGGTGGAAAAGCACAGTTGACCGGATTTCATTTTCAAACCTGCCGGGGAAAATCCACTGGCACACTCCTCGGCCGGCATCCCGTCGGTCGTGCCGTAAACCCGCGAATGAACAAATGTCGCTTTCCCGTCCGCCAGCGCCTCGAGTTCCGATTTCTTGAATCGGAAAATGCCGCGATTGCAACCCAGCCAGAGGTGGCCGTCGTCGTCCTCGAGAATCTGCGAAACCGTATCGTCACCCAAACCTTGTTTGGTCGTGAAGCTGTTAATACGCCCCTGATGCCACCGGGCCAGCCCCGCCCCCCCGGTGCCGATCCAAAGCGTGCCCTCATGATCGAGATGGAGCGTGCGAATATGATTGTTGGGCAGCCCGTTGGTGGTTGAGAAATTCTCCATGCCCCCGTCGCGCACCCGGCTGAGCCCCCCCGCGACTGAACCAATCCACAGCGTACTGTCGGGCGCCGCCGCGAAAGACGTCACCGCCCCCCGGGCGACCGGGCCGGCGAACGGTGTGAACTTGCCATTGCGTAAATGCAGCAACCCGCCGCGCCCGGTCCCAATCCATAAACCGCCCCGTGGATCTTCGCACAAGGCGGTGACCGCCAGATCCCCCAGCCACGGCTGATTAGTCCGCGTGTAGCTGGCTGCCAGCTTGCCGTCCTGCCACTGAAACAACGCTCCCGAGCCACCCCACCAAAGACTGCCATCGCGCGTGGCCAGCACCGATTCCACCGTCGCGTAGAATCGGATGTGTTGATCGCCAAACATGGTGAACGCGTCCAAGCCGCCCCGATAGAGGCCGCCGCCGGTCGTAGCCACCCAAAGCGTACCATCGGCGGTTTCCGCCACCCCGCGAACGAAATCATGCGCCAAGCCTTGCGCCGGACCGGACACCGACAATTTCCGGCGAACCAGTCGGTTAAGTCCGGCACTGCGCGTCCCGATCCAGAGATTGCCTTCCCGGTCGGCGAGCAGGGAGCGGATATCGTCACCGGAAAGTCCCGCTTGCTTGGTGATGGGGTGAAATTTTTCGTCTTTGAAATAATAGAGGCCGGCGTCCAACGAGCCGGCCCAGATCGTGCCATCGGCCCCTTCCGCCAGGCAGGTCACGTAAGCATAGGGCACCCCTGCGGCTTCATCATATTTGCCCCAGACTCCGTTCCGGCGACAGAGCACCTTGCCATTGCCGATGCCCGCCCAAAGGTTTCCGTCCCGGTCTTCCAGCAGACAATACGGCGAGAATTTTTCATCACCCGGCGGGCCCGTGATTTCGGTCAATCGCCCGCTTTTGAGCTCGAACAAGCCTTCGGCCGTGGAAATCCAGGTCGCGTTATGCCGGTCGCGCAGCAGCGTGCGGATCAAACCCCGCCCCAACCCGGCCAGCGCTTCGTCCTGGATGAATTTGCCGTTCTGCCAAAGACTCAGGCCGATGGCCGTGCCGATCCAGATCCGGCCCGACGAATCGCCGGCCAACGCGGTCACGTTGAGGTCACTCAAACCGTGCTCCATCGCGAACGTCTCGATTTGTCCGTCCCGCAACCGGCTCAAGCCGCCGCCGTAGGTGCCAATCCAAAGGCTGCCTTGATTGTCTTCATACAGCGCCCGGACCTGCACGCTCGGCAATCCCTCGGCCAGGCCATAAACCTTGAACCGCACGCCATCAAACCGCGCCAACCCGGCCTGCGTACCGAGCCACAAATAGCCATCGCGCGTCTGGAGAATGACGCTGACCGTATTCTGAGGCAGGCCCGCCTCCGTTCCCCAAGTCCGCACCACCAAGCCCTGCGGCAAAGACAAATCATCCGCCGCTCGCGCCGGGACCGCACTTTGCAGCCACCAGCCACAGGCCAGAACAAGGGTCGCTGGCAAACTGGATTTCAACTTTGCTCCGAAAGGGAACATGAATTGATAGTGAAGCCTGGGCTTGAAAAACCAAGCACACAATCTATTCCGGTACCGCATAAACCTTTTGGTCGCCGTGGCGGAGTGGGGTGTGTTGCAAGGAGACGGCTACCGTCGGTCATTCTTTTGGCGGGAGCTTGCCAAGTTGCCGCGTCGCGACCATTACTGTGGATGTTATGATCATCCCAAAAAGGAAACCAAACCTGACCGACACGCTCTGCACCCGCTGCGGGCTTTGTTGCAACGGCTCGCTTTTCGCCGACGTGGAACTGGCCAGCCAGGACGAGGCTTCGACCCTGGAGATCATGGGCCTGGAGATCGAGGATGACGACGAGGAGGGCGGCGGGTTATTGATGCAGCCTTGCCGCGCGTTGAAGAGGAAACGATGCAGTATCTATCCGCACCGTCCCGATTGCTGCCGGACGTTTGAGTGCCGCTTGCTCCAGCAGGTTAATCGTGGTGTGGTCAGTGTGGATCAGGCTCAAACGAAAATTGCGCAAGCGTTGGAGGAGATCGAACGCGCCCAGGAATTGATCGTCCGGTTGGAGCAGAGCAACGAGCGCCTGCCGCTGAAGGAGCGCTGCGCGGCCGCCCTGGATCATTCGGAAAATTTCGCGGCGGATGCGGAGATCAATCGGAAGCGCAGTGAACTGCAGACCGCGATGAGCTCGGTGGAGCGTTTAATCCAGAGAACGTTTCTTGGTGGTTAGGGTTGTGCCGGGACCGCCGTTATTGCTTCGGTCCGTAGCCGGGTTTGATGTTCCCCTGATCGTCGAGTTTGTCGCAGGCCCAGAGCAGGCCACGCGTGACG
>JANYBF010000390.1 GCA_025360895.1 Verrucomicrobiota bacterium | reverse complement strand
TCCGCAAAGTCCGGCTCCGCGGCATAGCGCATCGCCGAGTCGCGCGGGAAACGCGTGCTGACAACTAGGTTCGCCCCGGCCCGCAACAGCTTGATGCCCGCCTGATAACCGATCTTTACGCGCCCGCCCGTGAGCAAAGCCACGCGCCCACGCAAATCCGCCGACTCGGTGCGTTTGTGGAAATTCAACTCCGCGCAGGTCGGGCAAAGCTGGTCGTAGAAGTGATGGATGGTGGAGTAATCCTGTTTGCAGATGTAGCAATTCTGCGGCTCGACGACTTCGCGAAACTCCGCATCGCCCTCAATCTCTTTCTGCTCAAAGCCAGTCGGCGGAATCACGTTTGGCGTTGTGAACACAGGCTTCTGCCTCAGTTTGCGGATGCCGGTCTGGTTCAGCTTGCTCTGGTCGCGCTGTAACTTGTCGGCCTTGCGCTGGCGTAATTTGGCTTTCACCAACCGGCGGCGTTCGCTTACGTCCGGAGCAAAAATATCGCCTGCGGCCTTGAGCAACCGCGTGCGTTCCTCGACGGAAAGGTCGGCGAGCAAAGCGCGGTTGCCCGCGACTTGTTCGAGCAACTCGACGGCGACCCGCAGGCGTTCGGCAATTTGGTGACCGTTTGATTCCATGTTCATCAAGCTGCGGCGGAAGCGGCCATCACAAGCGCTTTGAGTTTGCTTTCAGCCACTGGGCATAGGCGGTTTCCGTCATGTCTCCGGCGGCGAGGGCAAGCGTACGTACCGTGGCGTCCACTTCGTTCGCACAAAAACGGAACCCATTGAGTTCGAGAAATAACACGGCGACGATGAAGCCGGTGCGCTTGTTGCCGTCAATAAAGGGATGGTTCTTCACCAGTCCGAAAGCGTAACTGGCAGCGAGGTCGAACAGAGCAGGTTTGCCGTAGGCGAACAGATTGTGCGGCTTCCCCAGCGCGGAATCCATCAACCCTTCATCCCGAATGCCCGCCGAGCCGCCGAATTGGGCAAGCGACTGATCGTGCGACGCGAGGACAACCTCGCGGAGCACCCAAACCGGTTCTTTCATTTGGCGAGCTCTCGCAAGGTGTGGCGATAACGTTTCATTACGTCCTGCGCTACTTCCATCTGACGGCTGACGTCAGCCTTCGTTGGGCTGACGCGCAAACTGCCATCCGGCCCTTCGGTGACAGAAACAGAGTCGCCTTCCGCCACCTTGAGATGGGCAAGTGCTTCTTTCGGCAGGATCATCCCGACTGAGTTGCCGACTTTGCGAAGTTTTAATTCGAGAACCATACCGGTAGGGTAGCCACAAATGTTATAACGTCAAACGTTGCTTACGCCAGCGTCTGATAACCCCAGCGCAACATCCGCTCGGTGGTTTCCCAATTCAGGCATGCGTCGGTGATGGAAACACCGTATTGCAGTTCGCTGGCGGGCCGGGGGAACGGTTGGCTGCCCTCGTGCAAATGGCTCTCGACCATCATCCCGATGACAGAGCGGGTGCCGCCGGCGCGTTGCTCGATGACGCTGCGCCACACGTCTTCCTGACGTGCGTGCTGTTTCTCGGAGTTGGCGTGGCTGCAATCCACCATCATCACCGCCGGCAGGTTGCATTTCTTCAAGGCCTTCTCCGCCTCATGAATGCTGGCGGCGTCGTAATTGGTGCGGGCGCGTCCGCCCCGCAACACGGCATGGCCGTCGGTGTTGCCGGTCGTGCGCACGATGCTCGTGGCCCCATCGGCATCAATGCCCAGAAAACTGTGCGAATGCCGCGCCGCCCCCATGGCATCAATGGCGATCTGCAAGCTGCCGTCCGTGGCGTTCTTGAAACCGACCGGCATCGAAAGACCGCTCGCCATTTCGCGATGCGTCTGCGATTCCGTCGTGCGGGCGCCAATGGCGGCCCAGGTGATGAGATCGGCGATGTATTGGGGCACGATCGGGTCGAGAAATTCCGTCGCCGCCGGCAGCCCCATGCCGGTGATTTGCACGAGCAACCGCCGCGCAATTTTCAGGCCGGCCTCGATGTCCTGCGAGCCGTCGAGGTGCGGGTCGTTGATCAATCCCTTCCAGCCGATGGTGGTGCGTGGCTTTTCAAAATAGACGCGCATGACGATCTCCATGCGGTCGGCCAGCTCCTGGCGCAGGGCATTGAGGCGGCCGGCGTATTCCAACGCGCCCTTGTCGTCGTGAATCGAACACGGGCCGACCACCACCAGCAGGCGGGGATCTGTCTGCCGCAGGATGCGGATAATGCGCTCGCGGCTTTGGACGACGGTGGCGGTGGCTTCGGGCATGGCCGGAAACAGCTCCTTCACCGCACGGGGCGAAGAGAGCCGGACAATTTCGCGAACATGCAAGTCTTGCGTCTTGAACATCGCGGCGAGTATAGCGACGAAGCGGACGGGCAAAAGGAATTTAAGCGGGGCGAGGCGGAAGGACTGGAAGCACGGCCAAATTATCTGGCCGTTGGATATTGGACGGCATTGTCATCGCCGTAGGAAGATAAAACCTAGCAAACCAGCCAATGTCAGCACGAAGAAAAG
>JANYBF010000381.1 GCA_025360895.1 Verrucomicrobiota bacterium | reverse complement strand
AACTGCCGGAAATCCGACGCTCACCGCTGCGCAAACCCTGCAAAATCTCGCCAACCTCTTCTACAATCCGCGCCCACCTGTCTTTATCTTGAATCGGCTCACTGGGGCCAACGAATTTCGTTACTACAATGACCTCAATCGTAATGGCCGTCCGGATCGCACGGGCTTCTGGCCGATGACCAATAATCTCGGCCTGGCCATTTTTACCAACGGTATCCTTGTCACCAACCACCTCGTGGGCGACCCCGAATGGCTTGGGGGATTGGAGCGCGCGGATGTGCCGCACTCCCCCTCGAACCGGTTTGCTTATCGCTACTCTTATCTGGTCGTCCCGACGGGCAAGACGCTCGATGTGAATTATATTCACAACGAGGCGCAGGCGGCCCGGCGCCCACGGATGAGTTTTAATGGCACGGATTTTTTCCGCAACCAAGGCGTCGGTTCCTGGGAGATCAATCTCGCGGCGTTTCTATACGACCTGAACACGAACAACGTTCACGGCTGGGGGTTCGGCAACAACGGTTATGTTTACAACCCGGTTACCGGCCTGCCCATCCAAGGCACCGCTTTCTCCGATGCGGCTGCGCTTTACCGCTATCGGCTCAATGGGAATCCGAATGTTCTCACCTACGCTCCGGCTTCCGTCGTCAATCTTTTCGGGAACAATGGCGCGAACGCGTTCCGGAACGATTTTATTGACAGCTACTCGGACAATGGAACGCTCCTCTCCACGAACGGCGCCGGGTTGCCTTCGTCCGGTTTGACTGCGGATAACGATAACCCCGCTCTTCCGTGGCCCGGCGCTCCGGCGGCAAATCATTTCTTTACCCCCCAAGATTTGTTCAATCCCGCCAAGACGGACCCAGCGGGCGGGGGCTACAAGTTTACCGACCGGCTGACCATGGCGGGCACCAATCTTTCCACTTACGACCAATCCACCTACTACCGTTTGCTTGCGCAGTTGGGGACAGATTCCGCGCCTGAAGACCCGGACAAGCTGAATCTTAATTACGTAAACGTTGGTGGTTTGTCCGCCACTAATTTCATTTCGTGGAATGACCCGGACTTGCGTAATGGCAATGCTGCGCGCGGGATTCCTAAGTTTGACGTGCCCGGTTCTGTACTCTTCTTTACCAACGCCGCCAACCGTCTGTTGTTGAATTACACCGAGCAGTGGCTCGCGGAGAATCCAACCAACTACGTTTTCACTTTCGGAACGAACCAGGCATTCGGCGTGGCGAATATTCCGGTGCTCGTCAGCAACCGCTTTGCGTATACCCCCGCCGTGCAGCGCGTGTTGCAACTGGCGGCGAATATTTACGACGCCCGCACCAACCGGTTTTTTAACGGCGTGGCCATGCCGACCGTGTTTCGCCCAATTTTCCGGCGCGACACACTCGGCGTTTTCATAACAGGTTACGAAGAAGTTCCCCAAATCGGAGCGAAGGCTCCCTACCTTGTGCTGCCGATAGACATTACTGCGGTGCCAAATGGGGTTGGCTTGCGAACTAATGTTTACGGCGTCCCGTGGCTGATTGGGGCCAAGAAAGGTCTGCCGAATTTCAACGAAGTGGCCATGGACTCGACTTTTCAAATCACCCGAAAAATCCAGATGAGCCGCCCGCAGAATCATACCCGTGGCACTCCTCGAGTTGGGTGGCAGACAAACATGATGTATGTGGTTGGAGTCAGCAATACCGTCGGCGTTGAAGCTTGGAACTCTTATCATTCAGACTACACGAATTCTCCGGTTGTAGTTCGCCTAAGTGGCGACATCAGTATCGTGCTGACGAATGAGTATGGTGTAGTCAGGTATTATGGCATTCCGTTAAGCAATAGCGTTGCGCTCTCGGGTGCCTCGAATGTTGTGAACTGGCCCAAAGGCTGGGTGAGCACAACTTCGATTCAACCGAACGCCCGGTCTTTTATTATCCCGTTGGTCACCAATATCGCTTTCCTTCCGGAAGCGGCCTACCGGATTGCTTCCCGCAGCTTCATATCCAGTTCCAACGCGACTCCGGAAGTTGGTCAGGGCTTTCCCGAGCCGAAGTGGGGATTGAACGGTAAGATGCGATTGCGGGTGGTGTTGCAGCAAGGCGGACCAGATGGGCCAATATTAGACTATGTCCAGCTTGATGGCATGGATTCAGTGCGCGATGTGGCTTCGGAAATTCCGGAAAAAGATAATAACGCGCTTTTTCGCCAAGGTGACGCGGCTGAGTTTAGGAATTTGTGGCGGACCAACCGCTTGGGAAACGGGTCCGTTTTTAGTCTTACCGAAGGGATGAATAATCAATTTCGTATATCCAGCGGAGAAGTTAATGCGAATACCACCACGTGGAAATCTTACGGGTCCTTCAGCCCGGGGGACAGAATTGCTGCGGTTAATGGTTTTTCAAATTTTCTGACGTTGGCTTCCGTGCCCTTAAGTCAGACGAGTATTCAAGTTCCGTTCACCCCAACCAGAACGCTTACCCGGCATTACTCTTGGCAGGCGAACGATCCGCTCGTTCATTATACGGTCGGTGATTTACGGGACCTGCTGCGGAGCAACACAGACCCGGACACGACGCTCAAGCCAAAGCTGCTGCCCAACATTGGTATTCTGAATAACCGTTATGAGCCGTGGGGGGGAAGGCCGATCAGCCCCGCCGAAGGCGAAGTGGTATCCGTGGTTGCCGCTAACAACAAGTTCAACCTCGCGTTCAAGGATCCAGCGGTTCGCTCCCCGGATGATTGGCAATTTCCCACCAATGCCTATCCCACCCTCGGTTGGCTGGGGCGCGTGCATCGGGGCAGTCCGTGGCAGACGATTTATCTGAAATCTCCGGATGTTGATACCACGATTCCGCGCACCGACCCCAATCAGTGGCAGGCATGGAGCGGCAATCCCAGTTACGACGATGCCATGCGGACGCGCCCGGTGAAAGATCGGAGCTTGTTCGATGTATTCACCACGGCGTTTGATGAGAACTCCACGCGGGGTCAATTATCCATTGAGCAGGCCAATCTCGCCGCGTGGTCGGCGGTGTTCAGCGGCGTGGTCGGGCTGACGAATATCTCTGACGATAATACCTTGAAATCCGGACTATCCTCCCGGTTTGCACCGTTCGTCATGCAACCGGCGGGCGCTTACGACTCCCTGACCACCAACACCTGGCCGGCCTTGGTCAGGATCGTGAACGGCATCAACGCTGCCCGTGCGAATACCAACCTGTTTCCGTTGCAATCCTTCCAGCACGTCGGGGATATTTTTGCGGTGCCGGAACTCACCGTCGGCGCCAGTCCCACGTACGTTGGCACGTATCCGAACGGTTATTGGACGGGCGTTTCGCCCCTGCTCAACCTCGGTGATCCCAAGGTCCTCGACGCGAACAAGACCACGGTGCAACAACGTTCCGGGCTCACCGACGCCGCCTACGAATGGTTGCCGCAGCAGGTCCTCTCCCTGCTTCGTCTGGGCGAGCCACGCTTTGTGATTTATGCCTATGGTCAGGCGTTGCATCCGGCGGCTAACTCCGTCGTCCTGACCAGTGGACCTTATTTCCAGATGTGTACGAACTATCAGATCACGGCAGAGGTCGCCACCCGCGCGGTCGTTCGCGTTGAAGGCAGTCCCGATCCTCGGAATCGCAACCATCCCGACAAGAAGAAGAGCTATCCGCCCCATCTCGTGGTTGAGAGCTTTAACTATTTGGCCCCGGATTAAGATGAGCGTCGTGCAAAAGACTTTTAACGCAAAGCCGCAAAGGTGCGAAACCGCAACCCAAAAGGAGCTCGGGCGGTCCCGCGCCCGCAGCATGTACGATTGCAAAGTGAGGTCCGGTTTGGTTGACATTCTTTCTGCGGTTCACCCGATGCGACCGGGGATCGGTCGCGCTCCTTTGCTTGCGGCTTGGCCGTTTTGCGCCTTTGCGTTGATGGATGTGAATTTTTAAAGAAGATTATTTATGCGTTCACGACCGATAATCTGGCTGTTGTTGTGCCTGCTCTTGCTGGCCGGTGGACTTTCCCTCTGGCAAACGAGCCAAAGGTCGCGCCCCACGAAAAATAATGCTCCGTCGGTTGCAACGGCCTCGGCCGCACCTCTCCGCCCGGCCACGACTAATCAGTCCATTGTCTCCGCCGCCACTGCGCCGTCCTTTCTGACCGGTCAACCAGCCTCCGTTTCGGTTTCCAAAACCAATCGTTTTGCCTATCGGCTGAGCAACACCCCCAAGACCGCCGGCCAGCTGTTAAACGATGATCACGCGATCTTGCTGGAGAATGCCTTGATTGATACCCGCCAACCGCTGGGTTTCTCCATTCCGCAACATCTTCGTGCTGCCGCCGAGCCAGGGAGTTACATAGTTCAGGCGCGCGGGCCGGTAAACGATGCCTTCCGCGCCGCTCTGACGGCGGCCGGGGGGACGATCGTTTCCTACATTCCGAACAATGCCTACCTCGTGCGCCTCTCCGCCGATGGCGCGAACCAATTGTCCGCCGGTTCCCTCGCGCCAGCCGTGTCGCCATACGAGCCGATCTACAAATTCAAATCCGGTCTGCTCAAACTCGCGATGGAGCAACAGCCTCTGCCGCCGGGAGCGAAATTGAATGTGATGATTTACGCCGATTTACGCGCGGCGACGATTCAGGAATTGCAGCAAAGCGGGGCCGTGGTACTGGGCGAATCTGCGTCGGCTTTCGTCGGGCCGGTGCTCACAATTCACCCGGGCGAAAATTGGACGGCCCTGGCGCAGTTGCCGGGGGTGGCGGTGATGGAACGGGTGTATCCGCGGGTAGCCGCCAACGACTTGAGCCGCGCCACCGTTGGGGTCGCCAGTGATTCGGTGGTGACTAACAATTATCTGGATCTCACCGGCGCCGGGGTGCTGGTAAGTGTGAACGATACCGGGGTGGATCCGTCGCATCCCGATCTGACGGGTCGGGTAATCGCTGATTTTGCCTCGGGCTTGGTGGATGACAACGGCCATGGCACTTTTGTCGCGGGTGAAATTGCCGGTAGTGGCGCGGTTTCGGAAACCGTTTCCGATGCGCGGGGCTCAATCAATCCAGGGGTGTTGGGGCAATATCGCGGCAAAGCGCCCGGCGCCCGGATTTTTTCCCAGTCGTTGTCCTTGGGGAGTAGCGCGGTCTCGGATGCGACCTTGCAGGAAACCGCCGCTCTGACCAATGCCTTGATCTCCAACAATAGTTGGAGTTATGGCACCGACAACACCTACAGCATCGGGGCGGCGAGTTATGATGCCGCCGTGCGCGACGCCTTGCCCCGCGTAACCGGTTCGCAGCCCGTGCTGTTCGTATTTGCCGCAGGTAACGACGGCTTTGGCAATGATTCCGGTTTGGGTGGCGATGCGGAAACCATTCTATCCCCGGGCACGGCGAAGAACGTCATCACCGTAGGCGCGCTCGAACTCCCGCGGGATATCACCAACGAAGTGGTCAAAGTTACTGGTGCCACGACCAACACCACGACGCCCTGGCAGGGCATGACCAGTTCCGGTAGCCAGGTTGCGTTCTTCTCCAGTCGCGGCAACGTCGGCATCGGGGTCGAAGGCGATTTTGGCCGGTTCAAGCCGGATCTCGTCGCGCCTGGCACTTTCGTAGTTTCGACGCGTTCCGCGACGTGGGACCAGCAAGCCTACTACAACCCCACCAGCCATCTCGGTAACACGATCAAAAATCAAGTGGCTTACACCAATTCGTTGAATGACAAAACTCTCTTCCTGCCGGAGAACGCGGTCGGATTTACGATCCGGTTGTTGCCCAATGAAGATTCGCCGTTGCCTTTTCCAAAGTTGCCCATTTTTGTCCGCCGGGACGCCCAGCCCAACCCGCCGACGACGTATGATTTCGTGCGGACCAATTCGGTTTCCGTGCCGCCGGATGGCGGAGGGATCGGGGCCAGTGTCCGACAAAACTGGTACTACAGCATCGGCAATGGGACGACGCAGAATGTGAGTTTCACCATCGTCACGGATGTCATCATCACGAACGAGTTGGGCAACTACTACGAAGTTCTCAGGAATCTCAACAACTCCCTCGGCGGTACGAATTCGTCGGTCCCGCAGTACTACCGCTACGAATCCGGGACGAGCATGGCGGCAGCGGATGTGTCCGGTACGCTGGCTTTGATGCAGCAATTCTTTCAGCAAGGCTTCGGGGTCACCAATAGTCCAGCTATGATGAAGGCGTTATTGATCAACGGCGCGCGTTCCGCCGGTCCACTCTATGATTTTGAGGTTCAGAACACGAAAAATTTTCAAGGCTGGGGTTTGCTGAAGCTCAATAACAGCCTGGCGCCCGGCATCACCAACGCCTTCAGCCATAGCGGCGAGGCTTCGATGCAATTGTTTGATCAGTCACCGGCCCTGGCGCTTGCCACCGGCCAGCGCCAGACCCGCTTGCTTACCGTCAACCCTGCGGGGACCAATGTACCTTTGCGCGTCACGTTGGTCTGGACCGATCCGCCGGGCAATCCAGTGGCCGGAGTGAAGCTGGTCAACGACCTCAATCTTATCGTGACAAATCTCACCACGGGTGAGGTCTTTTTCGGCAATGACATCCCGATCAGCAGCACCTTCACTTTTCCTTGGGAGACAAACACTCCGCCTAACATTGATTCCATCAATAATGTCGAGAATGTCTATTTGGCGCCGGCCCTCGGCGCGAATTACTCCATCACGGTGGTAGGCCATCGGGTGAATGTAAACGCCGTCACCGCGCAGACTAATAACGTGGTTCAGGACTACGCGCTCGTGATTTCGTCGGGTGATGGCGAAATCACGAACGCCTTGACGCTCACGGAGCAACCCGTGGTTGGCGTGAATGTGCCCTACGTGACCCCCGTAACGAACAGTTTCGCCGGCAACCCGACCATCGCTGGTTCGATTTTGCTGGGGCAACATGTCGGCGCGAACACGCCGTTGCTGGGCACCACCAACGGCATGACGAACCAGTGGCATTTCTACGTCGTCACCAATACAACGACTTTCACTAACGCCGCCTTTATTACTTTTCTACCGCCGGAGTTGTCCGTTCCGCGAATCGCCGTACGGGATGATGAAGTTCAAAACGGCACTCTGCTCGACGCGGATATTGATTTGTATGTTTCCACCGATCCCAGGCTGCTCACCCTCGACCCGGCCGTGATTGCCGCCGCGGACAAATCCCGCACCCGGGGCGGGACGGAGTTCGTCGCTTACAGCAATGCACCGCCGGGGCAGGTCTATTACGTGGGCGTGAAGTCCGAGGACCAGATGGCGGCGGAATATGCCTTCTTTGGTGGGTTCAGTTTGGATCCCTTCAGCTCGACGGATGAGAACGGCAATGTCCTGGTCAACGGTTTTCCGCTCCCGACCGTCATCGCCGACGGTACGCCCGATCATCCGGGCGGAGCGATCACGTTCGGTCTTGCCCTTCAGCCGGTCACGGTCCGCCGCCTCATTGTAACCAATTCGATCGACCTCGAAAACTTTGGTGACTTCACGAGTACCTTGAGCCACTCCCGAAAATTCGCCGTGTTGAACAACCATCGTGTCGTCCCGCCGGGCCAGTACACCTATGTCTATGACGATAGCGATGAACAAAACCTCCAACATACTGATGGTCCCGGCTCGTTGCGCGACTTTGTCGGCGACAACGGGACGGGCGTCTGGCTATTGACAACCGTTGACAATTCGTCCTCTCAGACCGGCAGTGTTACTGGCCTCAAGCTGCTCCTCTCGCCGACCATCAATTCCACCAACGGCAGCAGTATTT
>JANYBF010000307.1 GCA_025360895.1 Verrucomicrobiota bacterium | reverse complement strand
GTGGCGGCTTTCAAATACTCGGCGTAACGCGCGGCCACCCCGGCCTGCTGATCATCGCCCTCGTGCATATAAACGCGATAACGGACGCGGCAAAAGCCACATCTCTGGCTTCCGCGACCTCAAGGGCGTCCGCATTGTCGCGCTCTGCGACGTGGACCAGAACGTTCTGGACAAGGGCGTCAGGGAATTCAAAGACCGGGGCGAAACGGTCACCGGCTACCAGGACATTCGCAAACTGCTGGAGAATCCGGACATTGACGTCGTGAGTCTTGCCACGCCGAACCACTGGCACGCCCTCGGCACGATTTGGGCCGTCCAAGCCGGCAAGGATGTTTACGTGGAAAAACCCGTGTCCCATAATATTTTTGAAGGCCGGCAGATCGTTGCCGCCGCGCGCAAGTACGGCCACATGGTCCAGACCGGTTCGCAGTGTCGTTCCAGCGTCGGCCTCCAGGAAGCCATCGCCTGGCTGAACGCGGGCAACCTCGGCAAAATCATCCGCGCCCGCGGGCTTTGTTACAAGCGCCGCGCCAGCATCGGCAAAGCGGATCAACCCTTGGTCATTCCGGCGTCGATTGATTACGACCTGTGGTGCGGGCCGGCGCCCAAGAAGGTGCCGCTCATGCGCAAGAAACTGCACTACGACTGGCACTGGGTCTGGCCCAGCGGCAACGGCGATCTCGGCAACCAGGGCGTTCACCAAATGGACATCGCGCGCTGGGTGCTCGGCGAAAGCGAACTTGCCCCCACCTCCTTCAGCATCGGTGGGCGACTCGGTTACGAAGACGATGGTACCACGCCCAACACGCAGATCGTTCTCCACAACTACAAAAAGGCCCCGCTCCTGTTTGAAGTGCGCGGCCTGCCTGCCAGCAGCACTACCGATAAGATGGGCAATTATGAAGGCGCCAGCATCGGCGTGGTGGTGGATTGCGAGGGCGGCCGGGTGGTTATCCCGAGCTACGAAACCGCCATCGTGTACGACAAGGCAGGCAAGGAGATCAAAAAATTCAGCGAAGGCGGCGACCACTTTGCCAACTTCATCAAGGCCGTCCGCAGCCGCAAGCACACCGATCTGAACGCTGACATCCAAGACGGCCATCTTTCCGCCGCGCTCTGCCACACCGCCAACATTTCCTATCGTTTGGGCAAGAAACAGTCACCCGACCAAATGCGCGAAGCCGTCCGGAACAATCCGGAAATGGCTGAAATGCTGGGCCGCATGGACGAGCATCTCGCCGCCAACCAGGTGGACTTGAAGAAAACGCCGGCCACGCTCGGGGAAATATTGAAAGTGGATGTGAAGGAAGAGAGCTTCATCGGCAACCACGCGGCAAGTCAGTTGCGCACGCGCGATTACCGGAAACCGTTCGTCGTGCCGGAGAAGGTTTGAGCGCCTGATTAAAAACTCCAGCTTGATCGTAGCCGCCGACGTCAGGAGGCTCGATCCTCCTGTTTTTTTACCGACCGCTCCGCTCAAAAAGCCAGAGCCTTCACCGGTTGCGGTTGTGTAAGCCAGGAGGGCCAGGTGGATCAGCCCATGATCTTGGGATACCTACGCCGGTCAAGCAGCTGACGAATTGAAAATCTGATCGCCAATAAACCGGCAATCAGCCACACCGCAAAAAAGAACCACGCCACTCCACCGGTTGGATGCGTGGATTTTCCACCTTCGACCCATGTTATCGCGGCGAGGCCAAGAACCGCGCCCCCCGTGAACAGGCAAGCAATGATGTCGCCCCAGGCTCCGATGGTGACGGTCCGCTTGCAACCGCCGCACAAATATACGACATGCCCTCCACAACTGACGGTACCATAAAATTTGCGATTAAGTGCTGCGGGCGCCAAAGTTCCGCCGCAGGTGCAACGACGGGACTTGGTGTGCGAAAGATAACGCGCCATTTGTGCCTGTTGAAATTCCTTGGTGTGCTTGAGGTCAATTCTGGCCGCATTGGGAAGGGGCACGAATGATCCGCAGTGGATGCATTGCTCCGGTGCAGGTGGGCAGAGTTTACCGCATGCCGGGCAGACCAATTCCAAGGTTGGCTTTGGTCGCGGCGCCTTGCGCTCTTCTTTTGGCGGTGCGGCGGGAGCGGGGTTCGTTGAAATGAGTGGTTCACCGTCCACCGTACAAACATCGGCACTATCCTCGTAACCTTTACCGCAATAAGTGCATGCTTTCATTGGTTGCAAAAAACGCGGAGATTTTGAGCCACTCGCTCAGGGTAAGTCGCCTGAACCCGGCCCAGTCGGGCAGGAGTTGCTGCGCACCCGCAAATATTTTTAGCCCCGGGGCGACGCGGTGACCGGTTTACCATAGCTCCTTGCGGTCGGACATGCGGCGGAACAGTGAAAACCGGGATTCCTGGTGACAAACGAATTTCCACCGCTTCTCGTGGGGGCATTCCATCACCCCAAACAATGTAGCCAAAAGAAATTAAGACCGGGTGACAAAGGGCATTCGCATCGAACTGAAGGGCCTGAAACTGCGTGGTGCAGTCTGGACAGAAAGTGAAAGTTATTGGCATAGGTCAAACATACCTTTTCGAAATGAACCAGACGAATGAATTCGCCGCGAACAAGTCATCCGCGATTATCAGCGACAGACGGCAGCCGACGACGTCAGGAGGCGGAGTGGTGGGAGGTTGAGAGTTGAGGGTTGAAGGTTGAGAGCGGTCCACCGCCTTACATCGGCGGCAATACCCTACTGGCGTTTCGGGTGGGGCGTGGCGTTTCGGGAGAGTGCGAAAATGTTGGCCCGGTTCGCGAATTTGCCCGGATGCCCGGATTGACACGCGCCGGGGTGACCGTTAGGGTCTGACCGTGAGTGCCGCCGTCGAATACGCCCAAAAAATCTGGACCGAAGTGGAGCTTCAAGCCTTGCCGGATGACGGTTATCTCCATGAAGTGGTTGATGGAGCATTGGTCATGAGTCCAAAAAACAATTTCCAACATGGGGACATCTGCATCCGACTGGCTACGGCCCTGAATGTCTTTGTCCGCGACCGGAAACTGGGCGTCGTGCTGGACTCCAGCACCGGTTTCTGGATGCAAAACCGTAACTGCCGCGCCCCGGATATTTCGTTTATTGCCAAAGCCCGCCTGCGAGGTTTGAAACGCGCGCCGGCTGCTTTTTTCGAGGGGGCGCCGGATTTGGCGATTGAAGTTCTATCCCCTTCCAATACGTCCGTGGAAATCTCCGAACGGCTAGCGGACTTTTTTACCAGCGGCACGCAAGTCGCCTGGATCATCCATACTGATGGACAATTCGTGGAAATCTGCCACTCGCCCGTGCAACGGAAAATTCTCGGGTCCGGCGCTGCTCTGAACGGTGAACAACTTCTGCCGGGGTTCCAATATCCCATTGCCGACCTGTTCAAAGAGTGGGATTGGGACTGAGGTATCAGCGACAAGCGGTAGCCGCCGACGTGCAGAGGCGGAGTGGTGGGAGGTTGAGAGTTGAGGGTTGAAGGTTCAGAGCGGTCCGCCTCCTTACGTCGGCGGCTACAAACTGACTCTCAAAACTTGCTGGCTAAGTTGGCCGCGTAATTTTCATCCACGACCAGCCATTTACCGGACTCGGATTCGTAAGGCGGCAACTTGTCGCCGAGATCACAAATGATTTCAGTGAGCTGGGAAATTGGCGTCATCATCGGCCTTATGCCGTCCGGACCCGTTAGCAAAAACTGGATACCACTCTCGCCCGACTCGGTCTGCCCACGGCCATTGAAAAGCAGGTCGCCGACTAGCGCACGGCCGGCATTGGCTGCGCCCCGGCGAAGGAGCAACTTAACGAACTCCAACACCCGATCATCGAATCCCGCTTCAAAAATCCGAATCTTCTCCACCAGTTGATTCCGGGTGCTCACCACCCGGAACAAGTAATCGTGCATGAAATCGTCAACCGGTAATGGGCCCGACTCTGGCGCTCCATTAGCGATCACGAGCGAAACCATCAACTGCCGCTCCATATCGTGGTAAAGGAGTGGATAAACCAGCTCGGTAAACGATCCACATTGGCCGCACAAAAAGCACATCAGTTCGCCTTTCATCAACGCCTCTTTCGCGTTGGGACTCAGCGAAGCATTGAGGGACTGCCAGGCGGTGAACGCTTGTTTCGACCCGCAGTCGTTACAGGTCACTTCGATTTCATGCGGCATGCTCATGCTGGATCCCGGTTCAGAAGCGTGAACGCTTTGCTCCGCCCTCAATCTGACGTGAAAACACGGTAAAATTGTTCTTTCGGCATAGCGGTGACGGTGTTGGTGAAGCGGCCCAAGCCGTCAGAATCGCAGGTGACACTCCCCGCCGTCTGCCACGAGGGAGCTGACAAATTGGTGGTGGTCTCAATGTTATAGGAATGGTTGGCCAGACCGCGCACGACAAACATCACGTTTGTCTTGCCAGCCAGCAAAACGGCGGTTATGCGCGAGGGACTGATCGAGCCGACTCGTTTGGCGCGGTAGAAATTGGCCGGACTGACGCTGGCCGGCGGTGTGATGGCGGCCACGAGATTCGTCAACGTCAGATTGCTGAGTGTGGTCTGCCAGGTGGATACCGTGAAATTCGTTCTCGTTTCGATACTGTAGCCGGGAGCGACCTTCCCATAGAGGAGCAACAGCGGCTGACCATTGGTATTGCGCACGCACTCCATCAGTGGTTCATCCGACACCACGACCACGCGACCGGATTGCGGCGCAAAGCTCGCGATGGGGGTGCCGTTAGATTCAAACCCGCTCAGGTTTGTCAGGCTCAAGGGCACGAAGGCCGAAGCTAGATCCGCCGCGGTGAAATGCAACCACGCGACCTGCTGCGTGCCCGTTAGGAACTGGTTTGTGCAGGTGCTGAACTCCAAACGGTACCATTGATTGCTCAAGGGGCTGACCGACGTGGCGCAGATGTTCGACACGATTGGTTCAATGCTGAAATCCAGCAAACGTCCTGGGGTTGAAATCAGCGTGGCTTGGAAGTTGGTCAAGGCGGCTTTGGCAATTAGATTCATGGGAACTTTTCCGCTCGTCCCGGCCAGCAAGACAACCTCGCCCAAGCTTGGTTCGACGCATTTGCTCACCGCCACAAGGAAGGTCGTCATGTCCGAGATGTTTGTGCGGGCGCTGTCCGTGACCCAGACGCTGACGGCGTTGGTGGTGTTGCCTTGGGCACAATCCGGCGTCCAGTTGAGGATGCCGTTTGTGGGATTGACGCTCACGCCTGCCGGACCACTGGCCAGTGAAAACAGGAATGTGCCAACGGCGCTGCCTTGAACCAGATTGGTCACACTCAAATTCGATCCGGGATCAATGGTGGCGTTACTGACGGTTACCAGCAGCGGCGCGTTGGTGATGATGGTTGTCTGGGCGTCAGGAGTGGCAGGTGCAGTTTCGGTATTACCGACGTTATCATGCGCGATGCTGTAGAAGGAATAAGTCTTGCCCAGTTCACCTTGGAACATGGTCGCACCCTCGTTGGCAGTTTGAAACCAAAAGCTGAATGGCCCACCGTTAGTGGAAACAAACAGATCGTAGCTCGCGATGCCGCTGCCCCCGGCATCATCCTGTCCCGACCAGCTCAGGATGAAGGAACGACCGCTTTGCGCGGGAAGCGGCTGCACGCTGCTGGCGGGTGGGCCGGAATCAATCGTCACCAAGGCCTGTTTGGTAGCGTCAACTCCGAGGCTGGGGTTGGTAGGATCAATCTGATCTGTGCTGATGCTGGTCTGGCGATCGAAGGTGATTAACGCCACGTTGCGGATTTGCGTGCCGGTGGACAGGCCGGTGCGCGGCGCGACGGTGTATTCGATGAAGCCCTGGCCGATACCAGTGCCGTCCTCGGGCGGGAGGAAGCCGTTGAGCACACTGGGAGGAAGTGACGTGGCGGGATCAATTGATCGGAACACCGCGCGGACCCGACCGGTGGCAAGATTCAGGGAAACCTCAACATGCACGTCGTAGCTGGCGCCGTTGATGGTGACGGGCAGAACGGTTTGGTAGGAGGGCGTGGGCTGTTCCAGGCCAACGATATTGTCTCCGAAACCGAAACCGGTGAACCGGAACGTGCTCCAGTCCAGATTGGTCGAGAGTTGATCAGTGATTTCGACCTCTTGGGCGGGGGCACTCGCCCAGGCACCGGAGGGCAATGGTGTGCCGCTGCCGTTGATTGTGCCAGGACCGAAGTTCTCGAACTTGATTCGGTAAGGCAGAACTTTTCCGCCGCTCAGATGGTTCAAGCTGCCAAAGCCAATTGGCCCAAGTTTCTGATTGGGGTCTTGGGAACTGACGGTTTCGGTAATTGTTTCGTCGTTCGGAGGCAGCCCCGGTATCACTGTAACCGTGTCTCCTTCGTGGAGTTGTTGCCTGTAGTAGTTGCCAATAATTATGCATCCGAGCGAAGCATCGTTAGCTCGGTTATTACCATGAATCCAGAAGCTGTCCGGAATTCTGTTTGGTGGAAAGTTTCGCCTTGTTTCTGCATCAGGAATCAAATGATGAGAAAATGGACCTTTGTGGTTGCTTGTTGGACCCACCGTGTACGTTCCGATGGGTATAGGGCCATAATCAGGCGAGTGTTGGGCGTAAGGGTTATTTCGCCCACCTCTCGTGCCAGAGTAACCAAAAGTATTTGCGGAACCCTGAATTGAAGCCCGATCAGAAGTGCTAAACTCGCCCGTTGCCTGATTGTAAGTGTAGGCTGCTCGACCGATGGGATCGATTAGTGTTGTCGGGTTATTGTATGCGTACCGTTGCATGTTAGCGTCAGCGCCACTGAGACCGATTGAGTCCGCGTTCAAATACCTTCCAATCGTGGCCAAGTAATCTCTAGATCGCATATTCATTAGCCCGGTGCTGTCACTAGAAACACCAAATTCCCCAACAAACTTGAACGAGTTGAAGGTTGTTTCGCTGTTCGAGATGCTTTTGCCGAATGGCTCCCATGCGTACTGGTTCATGGGGTTTCCAGTATTACCTGTCAGTCCAACCGTCGAACCGATCGCATCGTAATCCAAAAAACTTCGCGCTGCGCCATTTTCGGTTCTGCAAACCAATCCAAGCCCATGGACATTGGCTCGGCGACTACCGCCTTGCTGATATTCAGCAGTTACGTCGCTTAAAACTCTTGGATCAAACAAAAAGTCTGTTCTTTGGCCATCTTGAATTGTTGAATCACGATAGCCAAAAGCACTGTATTCATATTTCGTTAGTCCACCGGGTCCTGTAACTTGGATGAGCCGATTCTGTTCGTCCCAATCATACGTATTCACTCCATCGAAGTTTAGATTCCCATCCGCATCATACTGAAAGTTCGTTCCCTGAACGCTGGTGTATTGATTGAGATTGTTCGCGACGTAAATATTCGTTACGCCGTTCTCAATCGTCCGCACGCGATTGCCGAGCGCGTCGTATTCATAGGTCAGGTCTTGATTGGGAATGTTGGTGTTCGCGGAGGCAAAGACCGCGTGGGTGAGTTGCCCAATGGCGTCGTACCCATAGGTCCAGTCGCCGTCGAGCGTGCCCATGCTGGTGCGCCGTCCGCGCCGGTCGTAGGAGTAATCAAAGCGGCTGTTGAGGATGGTCGCGTTTCGGTGGTTCTGGAGACTGAGCAATTGCCCCGCAACGTCATAGTCGTAGGTCGTGAAAGTGCCGTTGGCCTTGTCAATGCGGCTTAGTCGGCCAGACGGGTCGTAGGCGTAGGTGACGAGCAGGGTGTTGGTTTCGTCCCGCAGTTTCCAGAGGCGACCGGCCGAGTCGTATTCATATTTCGTGGCGAAGCCGTCCTGGTCGGTCATCTGGATGCGCCGGCCAAAGTTGTCGTAGGTGTAATTTAGGAAACGGCCATTCGGATAGGTCACCCGCTTCAACCGGTCGCCGTCGCCGGAATAATTGTAGGTGTAGCTGGTGAGCTTGTTCGTGCCGAAGAGGGTGAATTCGGTCACGTTCGTCAGGTTGCCGCGTGCGTCGTAAGCAAACCGGTTGGAACTGCCATCGGTAAAAATCTGGTTCGTGATCTGGCCGGTGGCGTTGTAGAAATAGGTCAAGGGTTGCCCCCGACGATTCGTGTAACTGAGCGGGAGGCCAGCGTTGTCGTAATCGGCAAATCGCTCGACGGAGTTGTTCGGATAAATGGTGGAAAGCAGATTGCCTTTCGGATCGTAGGTGTAACGGGTGGTGTTGGCTTTCGCGTCAGTGAAACTGGCCAGGCGATTGAAGGTGTCGTCGTAGGCAAATGAAGTCGCGTTGCCCAGTTCATCTTTCACGCTGGTAAGATTGCCGGCTTTGGTCCAGGCAAAGTTCTGATTCTCGCCGGTGGGCAGCACCA
>JANYBF010000280.1 GCA_025360895.1 Verrucomicrobiota bacterium | reverse complement strand
ATCAACGGAACCCCCGCATCCATGAGCGCCAACGTACCGCCACAAACCGAGGCCATCGAAGTCGAGCCATTGGATTCCATGATCTCGCTGGTGATGCGAACCGCATACGGATAAGTCGCCGATGGGATCATTGATTCAATGCTGCGTTCGGCCAGCGCGCCGTGACCGATTTCGCGGCGACCCGGACCGCTGATGCGTCCGGTCTCACCGACGGAGAAATTCGGAAAGTTGTAGTGGAGAATAAATTTTTTCTCATTCCGGCCACCGGTGTAAGAATCAAATTCCTGCGTATCGTCGCCGGTGCCGAGCGTAACTAAGGATACAGCCTGAGTTTCGCCTCGCGCGAAAATGGCCGATCCGTGAGCTCGCGGGAGGAATCCAATTTCACTGGAGATTGGACGGACAACATCGAATCCACGACCATCGAGGCGTTTGCCGCTGTTCAAGATCAAACCGCGAACTGCTTCCTTCTGGATGTAATAGAACGCATCCTTGATGACAAAAGTGGTGACTTTCTCGGCACCGAATTTCTCGACGAGTTTAACACCGACTTCGTCCTGAATCGCTTTGCAGGCGGTTTCGCGGGCGAGTTTTCCGGGCGTGAGCAACGCCGGGACAAAACGGTCGCCAGCCAGTTTCTTGGCTTCATTGAGAATTTCGTCCGGGACGATGTTCAACGTGATCTCACGCTTTTTCTTGCCGGCACGCGCCACCAGTTCTTTCTGAGCGGCGATGATCGGCTGACAACAATCGTGGCCGAATTTCAGCGCGGCGTTGAAGTCAGCCTCGGTGATTTCCTTGGCCGCGCCTTCATACATCACGATGTCGTTGGCATTGCCCACATAAACGAGATCCAAGTCGCTCTCGGCCTGTTCGACATGGGTTGGATTCGCAATGAACTTCCCGTTAATCCGACCCACGCGCACCGCGCCGAGCGGACCGTCCCACGGAATGTCGCTAACCATCAAGGCCGCGCTCGCACCGATGATGCTGAGAATGTCCGGATCGTTTTCGCCGTCGGCACTGAGGACGACCGTTTGCACCTGTACTTCGTTATACCAGCCTTTCGGAAAGAGCGGACGAATCGGACGATCCGTGAGGCGGCAGGTCAGAATTTCCTTCTCCGTCGGCCGGCCTTCGCGCTTGAAGTAACCTCCCGGAAATTTTCCGGCGGCGGCGGCTTTCTCGCGGTAATCAACCGTGAGCGGGAAAAAGTCCTGGCCTTCCTTGGCCTTGGTCGCGGCCACGGCGGCAACGATAATGATGGTTTCGCCGAGTTGAACGGTCACGGCGCCGTCGGCTTGCTTCGCGAGCTTGCCGGTTTCGATGGTAATCTGCTTGTCGCCCAACGGGGCGATAACTTTTTCTGGCATAATGTTTATTTGCCATTACCACCGAGAAACTTCAATGAACTCCGAGACAGTCGGAGCTGAGTGAAATCACCCGGAGGTAACGGACTTTTCTACGCGAGCTTGTTTATGTGGTTGTGAGGCGGAGCGGTCGCGCTTCCGATCCGGCTGGTAAAAATGAAAAACGCGCGGCCTCTGCCACGCGTCGGGAAAATTAACGGCGCAATTTGAGCTTCTTGGTCACCAATTGGTAACGGGCGAGATCCGTATCGTGCAAATAATCCAGCAACCGCCGACGCTGGCCCACCATCATGAGCAATCCCCGCCGCGAGTGGTGATCCTTCTTATTATTCTGGAAATGGCCCGTGAGATGGTTGATGCGCTCGGTGAGCAAAGCAATCTGGACATCCGCAGAACCGGTATCCTTCTCATGCAGCTTGAATGATTCAATCGTCTTAGTTTTAGCTTCCATACTTGTCGTGCGTTTTCAAAAAATGACGTGGCAGACTATTTATTCACCGTCGCACTGTAAAGCCCTTTAATTCCAGAATTGGCTTGGTGAAGCCAGATTGATTGCTTGCGCAGTAGTCGTGGAGCAATAAAAGCCAACCCGCAGTTTTACCCTGCCCTGCCCTGCCCGCCTGTGCCTGCGGTCTCATGTTGAAGTCGCGGCGGACCGGTTTTAACCGTTCCTCACAAAAAAACTGGTGTGAGAATTCACCTTGCCGAGAACGGTCGGCTTGGTGCAGTTTCCGTCGTCTAGTTTATTTGGACGACTGCTTTTATTCACCACCCGATTTCATGAGAGAACCAAGTTTTGGCAAAGAAAACCTCGGCGCCGTCATCGGCGCCGTGACCGGGGCGTTGGGGGGGCTTTTTGCTGTGGTGATTCCATTGGCCATCTTGACGCGCAACATTCAGATGCTCTCGGCCGCGCGCACTTTAGGAATCATAAGCTTTGTCGTCTGTACCCCCATTGGCTGGTTTGCTGGAGGCTACATTTGCCATGTACTCACCAAGATCCTTGGCGCGAAAAAGGCCGGCATTCTTGGCGGCTTGCTCGGCGGCTTGCTCCCGGTGACTGGCTTTGCCCTCTGGGGCTTGTATGTCATGACGCACTGAACCGTCCCCGCCCTTGAGTTCTACGGTGCGGTGGCTCAGCATTCCACCCGTGAAACACATTTTCCCCCGACTCCCGCTCGCGCTGTTGACCATACTGGCGTTGTCTTCAGTCGCCGCTCCTGTTCCGGACGCAGTGAAGCCGAACTTCATCTTTATCCTCATTGACGACCTGGGTTACGGCGATCTGGGTTGCTACGGCAGCAAATTTTATCGCACGCCCAACCTCGATCGCGTGGCGGCACAAGGTATGAAGTTCACAGATGCGTACGCTGCGGCCCCGGTCTGTTCGCCGACGCGCGCGAGCATCCTCACCGGCAAATACCCCGCGCGATTGCATCTCACCGACTGGCTGCCGGGGCGTCCCAATCAGCTGGATCAACGGCTGGCACGGCCACCGATTCGCCAGGAACTGCCGCTCGAAGAGGTCACACTCGCGGAGAAATTAAAGGCCGCCGGCTACGTCACGGCGCACGTTGGCAAGTGGCATCTGGGCGGCGACGGCTTCGAACCGCAACGGCAGGGCTTCGACATTAACATCGCCGGTGACGTCACGGGAACCCCGCTGAGTTACTTCGCGCCGTTCAAGGGCAAGGGCCGCGACGGCAAGGAGCGGTTCATGCCGGGCTTGGAATCGGCGAAGGCAGGCGAGTATTTAACCGACCGGCTTACGACCGAGGCGGAGAAAATCATCGAAGCAAACCGGGACAAACCATTTTTCCTCTACTTCGCACATTACGCAGTCCATACGCCGTTAAAGGCAAAAGCGGATTACGTGGCCAGATATCCGACGGTGACGAACACGCCTGGCCAGCAAACGAATATCATTTACGCAGCCATGATCGAAAGCATGGATGAGAGCGTCGGGCGCATCTTGAAAAAGCTCGACGAATTGAAACTCACGGAAAAGACCATTGTCATTTTCACGTCGGACAACGGTGGCCTTGCAACAAGCGAAGGGCCAAGCACGCCGCCGACAATTAACTCACCACTGCGCGAAGGCAAAGGCTGGCTTTACGAAGGCGGCATTCGCGTGCCGTTGCTGGTGCGGTGGCCAGGCGTCATCCCAGGCGCCAGCATGAACGCAACACCAGTGAGCAGCGTGGACTATTTCCCGACGCTGCTCGAACTGGCGGGCGTAAAAATGGCGACCAACGAAGTCGTGGACGGCGTGAGTCTCTTGCCGTTGCTAGAGCAGACCGGCGAATTACCGGCGCGTCCGCTCTTCTGGCACTACCCACACTATTCCAACCAAGGTGGCAAACCGGGCGGCGTAATCCGTGAAGGCGATTTCAAGCTCATCGAATTTTACGAGACGGGGCGCATGGAGTTGTTCGACTTGAAGCATGATTTCCGCGAGACCCAAAATCTAGCCGAAGACCCGAAGCAAGCGGCGCGCGTGAAGTCACTCCGCTCGAAGTTGGACGCCTGGCGCAACGAGGCCAGCGCGCAAATGATGATGCCGAACCCTGGCTACCAGCCCAGCCCGCAAGCGGCAGACGGCAGCATCACAATGATGGCCAGCGACGCGGACGTACAGGGAGTGATGCTGCGGTACGAACCCCTACCCCACAAACACACGCTCGGCTTCTGGGTGAACACCAATGACTGGGCGCACTGGGAATTCGAGGTCGCCAAGCCTGGCAAGTTCGGGGTGGAAATTACCTACGGCTGCGGCACCGGCTGCGGCGGCAGCGAAGTGGAGTTTGCCGTCGGTGAACAGAAGCTATTGTTCAAGGTAGAGGTCACTGGTGGTTTTCAAGCATTCGTGAAGCGCGACATTGGCGAGTTGAGTTTCGACCAGCCGGGTCGCTACACGCTGACGGTGAAGGCAAAGTCGAAGCCCGGCCCAGCGGTGATGGATCTGCCACAGGTAATGTTGAAGCCGGTGAAGTAATGGAATCTGGGCGCGATTCAAAATGATGGTGACGTCCGTTTTATTTCTGGCTCTTAACCGTTCCATGCAAATCCACCGGCCACAGTTCCATCACTCTGTTATTAGTGGCTTGTTGATTGGAATGACCGGTCTGCCGTTGCTCATCACGGCAAGTGAAGTCGTGGACCTCGGCTCGCGGCGGGAATTATTCGTGGACCGGTTCTTGATTGACTCCATGCGCGGCGTCGAATTGCGACTCCAAGAACCGCGCGACGAAGGCACAGTCCTGCGGTTCGATGAACCGTGGGAGAGAATTCACTGTGGCTATTCCACCGTCATCCGTGACGGCGACCCCTTCCGGCTTTATTACCGGGGCATGCCGGCGGACGTGATGGACGGCACGGCCGGCGAAGTCACCTGTGTGGCTGAATCCAACGACGGTCTCCGCTGGATGAAACCAAAGCTCGGATTGTTTGACGTGCGGGGACGAAGGAAAACAACGTCGTAATCGCGGGCGATCCAACTTCAGTCCATTCCTCGACTCACGGCCGGACTGCCCGCCGGATCAGCGTTACAAGGCGTTGCCGGGATTTCCAAGAGCGGGCTGGTGGCGTTAGTTGTGGCGGACGGCCTGCGCTGGCGCAAGTTGCGTGATACAGCGGTCATTCCCGAAAAGGCGCCGTTCAAGTTCGCGTGGATGTTCGATTCACAGAATGTGGCGTTCTGGTCGGAGGCGGAGAAAAAATATGTCTGCTATTTCCGTGTCTGGGATGGGGCGCCGGGTCGGTCGCACCGAAAGCAGCGATTTCGTGACCTGGAGCGATCCCGTTTTGATGAGCCAGACGACGGATGGCCAGCCGGCGCCGGACGAAGATCTTTACACGAACCAGACCGACCCGTATTTCCGGGCGTCTCACCTCTACATCGCGTAGCGGCGCGATTTGTTCCCAGACCGGCGCCGTTCGTAATGTGATTCAAGTTGCAAGCCCTTGTCACGGATGGCATATTAACTGCGCCCATGCTTATGTAACGATGATTGATAAGGTCCAAGCACAGCGTTTTGAGTTGAAGTATCTCGTTACCGAGGAAGTTGCCCGGGCAATGCGGGATTTTGTGCGTCCGTACCTGGTGACGGATGAATTTGCTTCCCTCAGTCCGACGCTCTCCTATCCGAATCACAGCCTGTATCTTGACTCGCCGGATTTTCAATTATACTGGGATGTGGTCAATGGAAACACAAATCGGTACAAGCTCCGCCTGCGATACTATGATGAAGACCCGGCCAGCCCGATATTTTTTGAAATTAAACGCCGATCCGGCAGTGCCATCTTGAAGCAACGAGGCGCGGTAAAGCGCCCGTTCGTCGCTGCATTATTGGGAGGGCAGTTACCCGAGTTACACCATTTGGTTTCATCCAACCCCAAACAACTCATGGCCCTGCAAGATTTTTGCCGGCTCATGCAGCAGAATTCCGCAGTGCCCAGAACCCATGTGGCTTACCAGCGCGAGGCTTGGGTAAGTTCGGCGGACAACTCCGTGCGCGTCACTTTTGATCGCGAGATTCGGATCAATCCCCAGTTCGAGCCGGTCCTCACCACCACCATGGAGCATCCCGTTATGCCTTGGGGAGCAGAGGTGGTTTTGGAATTGAAATTTACCCGCCGCTTCCCGCGTTGGTTCTCGGAAATGGTTCAAATGTTTCATGTGATGCAATGCGGCGTGGCCAAGTACGCCGAAGGCGTGGCGATGCTGGGGGAGGATCGGTTGAATCCCTTGGATCATCATCTCGAACGCGCTGATCTCATGGAGCGATTCATTCGGCAACATCGCAAACCGCGCAGCGACCACGAATCGGTTACGGACAACAACGCCTTGCTATGGACGACCTCCTGAACGGGTTTTTCGGCGCCGACTATTCGGCGCAACCCATGAACGTTCCGGCATTGCTGCTCGGATTGTGTCTGGCATTTCTCGGCGGCATGGCCATCTCCGCTACCTACATGGCGACGCACCGTGGGTTGTCTTATTCACGTGCGTTTGTGAATTCATTGGTGGTCATCCCCATGGTCGTCACCGTGGTGATGATGGTGCTCAACAATAACCTCGTCACCGCGTTTGGCTTGATGGCGGTGTTCGCCGTTGTCCGGTTCCGCAACGTCCTACGGGACACCTTGGACACAAGCTACATCCTATCTGTGCTGGTGGTGGGCATGGCGAGTGGCACCCAGCGCTTCTCTCTGGCCGTCGTTGCTGCTATCACCATTATTGCAACCATGTTTTTTCTCTGGTACACCAACTACGGCAGCCGGCATCGCTTTGACATTATTGTGAATTTACACTGGGCCCGCCCGCTTGCCGATTTGGATGTGCTCCGGCGAGTATTGCAGCGGCATAGCCACACGCTGCAATGTGCCAGTCAGCGGTCCAGTGATGTGGCTACGGGCACGGATTTGTCCTACCGCCTCCTGCTGCGGAATCCGGATATTTCCGATGAATTATTGAATGAGTTGCGCGACATCACCGGAGTATCACGCCTCACCACTCTCAAAGCGCAGGAGGAATCCGAACTGTGAAATCCGAAGCTTTACCTCCTGTTCCGTGTCCTCCAGGTCACTATTGGCGACAATTCCGCGTTCGTGTCTTTCCCAGCCTGGGGTTTCTGGGTGTGCTGGCAGTCACGGTCTGGCTCTGGGGAATGAATCTCGCCAATCCGTTGGTCGTCGGTCAGGCCGAGTCACCCCAAGTCGAAGTCGCCAGCCTCAAGCCCGGCCGGATTTCAAAGTTGAACGTGGTCCTCTTTCAGGAAGTCAAGGTTGGGGATGTTCTGGCTGTGGTCGAGATTGCGGATCCGCTGGTGGCAAGCAACACGGTCGCAAAAATTCTGGCGCAAATGAATTTAATCCGCGTGAGTGCCGGGTTGGATTCCGCCGGCCGAATCAATCTCGCGGATTTCCGCTTGAAATGTGTAATTCGCCGGGCCGAACTGGTGGTCGCCCAGGCACGGCTCCAATGGGCGCAGGCCGAATACGAGCGCGTCAATGACCTTGTGGCCGACAAAATCTCCAGCCCTTCCGCTTTGGATATTGCCCGGCGGGACCGGGATCAAGGAGCGGTGGAGATCGAGCAAAAGACCTTGGCCGTTGAAGCGTCGGACAAAGCTCTGCGCGACCTCGACCCGACCACGGCCGATCCAGAATCTCCGATTATGAAGGCGACGCTGGAGTTAGCCGAACAGGAACTCCGCCTCGCGGAAGCCCAGCTGGCTCCGGTTATCTTGACCGCCCCCCTCGCCGGACGAATCAGCATTCTGGGCAAGCTGGCGGGTTCAGTTGTGCTTGCCGGGGCTCCGATCGTCACTATTTCCAGTCCCACTCCGAATCGCATCACGAGTTATCTCAACCAGCCTTTGCGCATTGAAGCCAAAATCGGAATGAACGTCGAGGTGCGTAGTCGTGGACTTGTGCGCCGAACCGGAGCAGCCCAGATTTTGGATATTGGACCAGGAGTCACCTTGTTTAATGCCACCTCCGCTTTTCGCGTTCGAGGAATGTCACCAGCCCAAGAGCGGGGTCTGCCTTTCGTAATGAACGCGCCTACGAACATGTTCCTTCGCCCCGGTGAACTGGTTGACATTAGACTCCTTGTGAATTGAGAACTTCAGAAATCAGAGCTTCTTTCCCGTCAGCCGCTCGTAGGCTTCCAGATATTTTGCCCGTGTTTTGGCGATGACTTCGAGCGGGAGCGCGGGGGCGGGCGGGTTTTTGTCCCAGTCGAGCATTTCGAGATAATCTCGGACGAACTGTTTATCGAAGCTGGACTGGCCTTTGCCGGGCGCATATTCGCTGGCAGGCCAGAAGCGCGAGGAGTCGGGCGTGAGCACTTCGTCAATCAGGATCAGTTTTCCCTCAAACAATCCAAACTCAAATTTCGTGTCGGCAATGATGATGCCGCGCTGACGGGCGTAGTCGCGGGCAAACTTGTAAATCTTCAAGCTCAGATCGCGCGCTTGATTCGCGATGTCAGCGCCGAGAATTTTCTTGGCCTCATCGAACGAGATGTTTTCGTCGTGACCGGTTTCCGCTTTGGTGGAGGGCGTGAAAATGGGCTCGGGCAATTCGGAAGATTCCAGCAACCCGGCGGGGAGCGGAAGGCCGCAGACGGTTTGCGATTTCCTGTACTCCTTCAAGCCCGACCCCGCGAGATAACCGCGCACGATGCACTCGACGGCGAGCGGTTGAGCCTTCTTCACGATCATCGCACGCTTGGTGAGCGATGCTTTCAGGTCGGCGGGGATTCCGGCTAAAGCCGGGACGCTGAAGGAATCCCCCGCTTTGGCGAGGCGATGGTTGGGCACGAGGTTCTCGGTCTGATCGAACCAAAAGTGCGAAATCTGTGTGAGCACCTCGCCTTTGCGGGGGATGCCGTTGGGCATCACACAATCAAAGGCGGAGATGCGGTCGCTGGCGACAAAAAGGAAAGCATCGCCAAGATCAAAGATTTCGCGGACCTTGCCGCTCTTGAGTTTCTTTATGCCGGGCAGTTCGAGATTGAGTAATGTATCATTCGCCATAGGCCGAAAGTATGGGAATCGGTCCGCGGGATTCAAGAATCAAGTGCGGCCGGCAACCCGGAACGTGCCAAGCCCCCCCCCCTTCCCCGCTCGACTCCCGGCCGGCGACCGGGTTATGCTCTGGCCGTGAATTTCTTGGTCACCGGCGGCGCGGGTTTCATCGGCTCCCACGTGTGCGAGCGTTTGCTCGGCGCGGGCCATGCCGTCTGGGCGTTCGATGACCTCAATAATTTTTACAATCCGCAGATCAAACGCAGCAATCTGCGCGACCTCCAATCAGTGGCCAAGCCGTTTGAATTTGTGCAAGGTGACCTGGTGGACCGGGCGGCGTTGGAGGATTTGTTCACCAGCGTGAAGTTCAATCAGGTGATCCATCTGGCAGCCCGCGCGGGTGTTCGGCCCAGCCTGGCTGAGCCGGCGCTTTACCAACGGGTAAACGTCGAAGGCACGGTGAACGTCCTCGAAGCCGCCCGCTTGCATGGCGTGAAGAAAATTACCATCGCCTCGTCGTCGTCGGTCTATGGCGTGAATGCCAAAGTGCCGTTCAGCGAAAGCGATCCCATTTTCTCCGCCATCTCGCCCTACGCCGCCAGCAAGCTCGCGTGCGAAGCCCTCGGCCATGTGTACCACCACATCTACGGGCTCGACGTGGCGATGCTCCGCTTCTTCACCGTGTACGGCCCGCGCCAGCGGCCGGATCTCGCGATTCATAAATTCGCGCAGCTCATCAGCGCTGGGAAACCTATCCCGGTGTTTGGCGACGGTAGCAGCGCGCGGGACTATACCTACATCACAGACATTGTGGACGGTGTGATCGCCTGCACGCAGAATAAATTCGGCTTCGAGATTTTCAACCTCGGCGAATCCCAGACCGTAACCTTGCGTCAGTTGATTGAGCTCCTGGAAAAATCCCTGGGCCAAACGGCCGTCATCGATCGCCAACCGACGCAACCGGGCGACGTGCCGGTCACCTTCGCGGATGTTTCCAAGGCCCGCGCGAAACTGAGCTATCACCCGCGCGTAAAGATTGCGGAAGGTATTCCTTTGTTTGTAGATTGGTTTCGGAAGAACAACTCATAACCTATGGCCATGAATCAAACCGCCCCGGTTTCCCGTCCCAACCTGAACGACGCGCTTGCCGTCTGGAACAAACTCCTTGCCGCCAAGGGGCACGCGACGGATCTGCTCTGGATTTTTGAGGAGAACCTGTGCTTCGAGAAGCGTTCCGACCTGCCCGGCGGCCTCCACATCGGCTTTCAAACCCGCTTTGCCCCGGTGCCGCCGGATGCGCTTGAAATTGCCTACGAACATTTCTGCGAGTCAGATGCGCGCCGCGTCTTCTACCGGCTGGGCGAAAGCAAAGGTCGCTCCGTCTGCGTGCTGCTCGGCGATGCTTGGTTCGATGACAAACAGGAAAGCGACGGATTTGTCCGCCGCGACGAGTGGGGCTTTTCCTTTCACCCCGGCCAGAAAATCGAGATTGAAGAAGTCACCGACATGCGCCGCTGGATCCGCCGCATCCGCCGCGAACGCCCCCTCCACGACGTGGACTTTTGCATGACGCTTGCGGCTGTGGATGAAATTCAAGTCCATGGGCGCGTGCTATCGGCAGGCGAGCGCTATTCCGAATCCATGCTCGGCCAACTACGTCGGATCTTTTCACACGCAAATTGAGCGAGTGGAAGA
>JANYBF010000276.1 GCA_025360895.1 Verrucomicrobiota bacterium | reverse complement strand
CGGGCATTGGCGATATCCTCGGACTTGCTCAAAACGGGAATGCCCACGGCGTCCACGCTCGTCACCGGCGATTTCACGAACGCCAGGACCACGTCGAGGTCGTGGATCATCAGGTCGAGCACGACGCCAATGTCCGTGCTGCGCGCCGGATAAGGCGAGAGTCGGTGGGTTTCAATGAAGCGTGGCTCGGTAACGACCGTTTCGAGATAATTGAAGACGGGATTGAACCGTTCGACATGGCCGACTTGCAGGACGCAATTGTTTTTCTGTGCGAGCTGGATCAGTTCGGCGGCCTGCTCGGTGTTATCGGTCATCGGTTTCTCGACGAGGACATGTTTGCCTTGCTGCAAAAAGACCTTGGCCAGTTCAAAGTGCGTGACGGTGGGGGTGACGATGCTGACGGCGTCGGCGTCGTCCGCAATTTCGGCAACTGAACCCAGAGCGTGCGTGTGATGTTTGGCCGCGATGTGCCGGGCCACCTCGTGATTGGCATCAAAGACACCGACGAGATCCACCAACCGGGACGCGACCATCTGGGCGTAGATACGCACATGCTCCTTGCCAAGCGAACCGGTGCCGAGAACCGCGACTTTCACCTTTGATGCCATGACGCAGGTTAGGCGTCGCGGGTGCGGCTTTGAAAGGGGAAAGTAATTCCTCTGGTAGCCGACGACGTGAGGAGGCGGAGGCAAAAAGTCTCCAGTGAAATCCGCCTCTTTACGTCGGCGGCTACGCGCGCTTGTAAATCGGCTTGGCCACCACGACGGCGGGCGCGCGTTTGCCACGGGTTTCGATTTCGATAGTTGTTCCCGGCTTCGCGAATTCCGGCGGCACGTAGCCCATGCCGATCCCGATGCCAAGCGACGGACTTTGCGTGCCACTCACGACTTGCCCCACCAGCGCGCCATTGATCCAGATCGGATAATGCGGTCGGGGCGGCGCGGATTTCTCCGTCATCTTGAACGCCACACATTTCTTCTTCACGCCGTTGGCCTTCTGTTCCACCAGGACTGAGCGCCCAATGAAATCACCTTTGTCCAACGACACAAAAAACCCAACACCCGCTTCAATGGGCGTGGTGTTCTCGTCGAGTTCGTGCCCGTAAAGCGGGTAACAAACCTCCGTGCGCAAGGTATCGCGCGCCCCCAGACCGCAGGGTTTCACACCAAACGTGGCGCCCTTCGCGAGCACGGTGTCCCAAACTTGCTGGATGGCCGCATCCTCACCGATTAATTCAAAACCATCCTCGCCGGTATAGCCGGTTCGCGAAACGAGCACGCTGCCTTTTTGGAAAGGGAATCCGCCAATCTCGTTCTTTTGCAATTCGGTCACACACACCACGCGTTTGGCTGCAATTGAAGCCCCGGGAATACAATCATTGATGAAGTCCTTCACCCGCGGGCCTTGCACCGCCACGGCGGCGTAGTTGTGCGAAGCATCGGTGAGGCTGAGGTCTTTGCCACCTTGTTTGAATTCCGCGGCACGAGCCTGCAACCAGGCAACATCATTCGGAATCCGCGAGGCATTGATGATGAGGAAATAGACGCCCTCTGAAAGTTGATACCCGTAGAGATCGTCAACCACACCGCCGCGCTCGTTGCACATCAAGGTATAGTGCCCCTGCCCCGGTGTAAGCTTGCTGATATCGTTGGTCAGAACGTGGTTCAAAAACTCTTGGGCCGCCGCCCCACTCATGGTCACTTCGCCCATGTGCGAGATGTCGAAAATACCGGCGGCATTGCGCACGGCCAGATGTTCGTCAGTGATGCTCGTATATTGGACCGGCATTTCCCAGCCGCCGAACTCGATGAGTTTGCCGCCGAGCTTTTGATGCGCGGCGTAAAGTGAGGTTCGTTTAAGCATGAGAGTTTGAAGTCAGAAACTGGAAACACAAAAGAGCGGAGAAAATCCGCCCGTGAAATTTTGCATTTTGCATTGCACGTCAGCCCCATTTCTCCGTCTTCATCTGCGTCTTGGGCACGTTCAAACCGTGCAACACCAGTTCTTCGG
>JANYBF010000272.1 GCA_025360895.1 Verrucomicrobiota bacterium | reverse complement strand
ATCAACGGATGCGGATAGATTGATTTATACTTAGAGGATTGTCAAAACTTTTATGTGCGGCAGCCGCGCCTCAACCTTGTAGCTCGTAATTCAAAACCGACAGGCTGTAAATCGCCGCCGTGTCGCTCCGGAGCACGAGGCGACCGAGTGTGATGGGCAATGCACCTTCGGCCTTGATAATGTTCATTTCCGCCGGGGAAAAATCTCCTTCCGGGCCGATCCACACACACGCGGTGGCCGGGGCGCGTTTGTGTTCATCGCGAAGCTGTTGCATGAACTCGCGCGGATGGCGGCGGTCGTCCTGCAACGAAGCGATGAGCGGCAGATCAAATTTTTCCTGACGGGCCAGATAGTTTTTCAACGTCACCGGCATTTCAATCTTCGTCAGCCATGGTGAACCACATTGCTTGATGGATTCGATAGCGATCTGCTGCCATTTTCCGGCCTTGTCGCCCGCGTTATCTTCATCGAGATGGATGACGGTGCGTTCGGAAAGAATTGGCACGACGCGCGCCGCCCCGAGTTCGGTGGCTTTCTGGACGATGTAATCCATCGCCTTCGCCTTTGGCACAGCTTGGAGGAGCGTGATTTGACAGGGCAGGGGAGGGGAAGAGTTTTTATGCAGCACGGCGAGATTAATTGTGTGTTTGGTCGCCTGGCGCACTTCGCAAATCAATTCGCCTCCAGCACCATCTAACACTGTAACGCGTTCGCCGGTTTGGATGCGTAACACGCGGAGCGCGTGATGTGCCTCGTCGCCGCTCAACTCCAGCGTAGAGTCACGGCATTGATCGGATGGCAGGTAGAAACGGTGCATTGGGTTTCAATTCATCTATCCAAAAGTGGTGTTGAAGGCACCACGGTCCAAACGCTTCGCGCCGGCTCGACAGCTTCAGACCTCGCGCCGCGTCTGGACTGCGGCGGGGTTTACCGCCGCTTTTCAGCCGAACAAACTCTTCGCCTTTTCAAAGAAGCTTTTGCTGATCGGGTTCACGCTTTCGTCGCACGACTCGGCAAATTCCTGGAGTTTTGCTTTTTGAGTGCTGCTGAGGTGAGTGGGCACTTCCACGGTGACGCGCACATGCAAATCCCCGTGACCATAGCCTTGCAGATTCTTCACGCCCTTGCCCCGCAGTCGAAACACGGTGCCCGGTTGCGTGCCGGTCGGAATCTTGATGGTGGTTTTCTCCTTCAAGGTCGGCACTTCGATCTCGGTGCCGAGGGTGGCCTGCACAAAACTCACCGGAACTTCGCAGAGCAAGTCATCGCCGTCCCGTTGGAAAATCTCGTGAGCTTTGAGATGTAGGACCACGTAAAGATCTCCGGCCGGGCCGCCGCGTAAACCCGCTTCCCCATTGCCCGAGGAGCGTAGTCGTGCGCCGGTGTCCACCCCGGCCGGGATGCGGAGTTTGATTTTTGACGCGCGATCACGTCTTCCGGTGCCACGACATGTATTGCACGGTTTCTCAATCATGCGCCCGGCGCCCGAACATTGGGGACAAGTTTGCGCGATGCTGAAGATTCCGCGCGAAGTGATGACCTGTCCGCGGCCGTTGCAGGTGCTGCAGGTGCGGGTCTTCGAGCCGGGTTCGCTGCCGGAGCCGGAGCAACCGTCGCAGCGCTCGGGTTTGGTCACGGAAATCTCCTTTTCACAACCAAGGACCCCTTCTTCGAAAGAAATCTCCAGATCGAACCGCAGGTCGTTGCCCCGCTGCGGTTGATTGGGGTCGGCCCGGCTGCCGCCAAAAAATTCATCCAAGATGCTGCCGCCCCCGCCCCCGCTGAACACGTCACGGAAAATGTCGAACGGATCGTGAAAGCCACCCGCACCGGCGCGCCCGGCGCGCGCGCGCGGATCAAAAGCGGCGTGACCGTATTGATCATAGGCGGCCCGCTTCTGCGCGTCACTCAGGGCTTCATAGGCTTCCCCGAGTTCCTTGAATTTTTCCTCGGCGGCCTTGTCGCCGGGGTTCTTATCCGGGTGATATTTGACCGCGAGTTTGCGGTAGTTTTTTTTGATTTCGTCGGCGTCGGCTTCGTGCGGCACGCCGAGTATTTCGTAGTAATCGCGTTTGGCCATGAGTTCAGGCGGCGGGTTTCTTCGCGACGATGACCGTGGCCGGGCGGAGCAGGCGTTCGCGCAGTTTGTAGCCCCTGCGGAGTTGTTGCAGCACATGGCCTTCGGCGACTTCGCCCGACTCCTGTTGGGATACCGCTTCGTGCAGGTTGGGATCAAACACTTGACCGGTGGCCGTGATTTCCTCCAAGCCGGAGTCGGTCAAGGCCTGCCGCAGTTGCGAATGAATCATGACCACGCCTTCCGTCAATGATTTCAAATCGGTGGCGGAACTGGATTGCGCGGCGGCGAGCGCCATCTCGAAATTGTCCAGCACTGGGATGATTTTTTGGATCAAGCTTTCGTTGGCAAACTTTACCGCTTCCTGCCGTTCGCGTGCGGCGCGCTTTTTGAAATTATCGAAATCCGCCGTGGTGCGGAGCAGGCGCTCCCAATGTTCCTCGGCTTTGGCGGCGCGGCTTTTTAGCTCCTCAATTTGCTCGGGGGCAAGATTACCCGCCTCGGTAGCGGTGGGTAATTCCACGTCGCCAACGGCATCGTCTGGTTCCGGAACTTCTGGTCGTGGAACGGGTGGTTCGGATTTCTTCATGCGTGACAAACTGTTTTTTACGAATTCGATCAAGGGAGCTAGGTTAAAGCATTGCCTAAAAACCGGCAACAGGGA
>JANYBF010000199.1 GCA_025360895.1 Verrucomicrobiota bacterium | reverse complement strand
TGGATAAGATCAAGGATATCTTTAGCGGAAGAGGTTAATATGCCTTGCAAAACTTTACTTGTCATTTTCCTGGCCGGTGGTTTCCTCCTGGCGGGCTGCAGCCTGCTGGCTTCGCCGGCCGTGACCCCCTCCAGCCCGCCGACCCAGGCGCCCACCAGCCTGCCCGCCCCCACCCAGACTGCGACTACGGTTGCCAGCGCCACCCTGCGACCACACTGGCAATTTCTTGGGAGGAGTGCTGCGGCGTCAACGAATGGGGGCAGGCAAACGACCAGCGGGTCATCCTGAGTTTGTACTGACATGACGCCACCTAACCCTGAGTATCAATGGGCGGCAGCGTGGGTTCCGCTACGGCGAAAGCGACATTTCGCCCACCGGGAAGAAGTAGTTTTCGCGCCGGTTAGCGACCAATCGGAAGCGTTTTAATCTGATCGGCGGAGATCATCAGCTTTTGCTGCATCACGCCAGTGTTATCGGCTTTAAATTTCGGCTGCGGCGGGAGGGGTTGCGGCGGGAGGGGTTGCGCCGGCAACGGCGTCGGCAGCGGGCGGGGAAAATGATTCGAGCCGCCGGGATGCCTGGGCGGGTAATAATACGCCGGACCGGTGTAATAATTGGCGGCGTAATAATTGTGGTCCACGTAGGTCTTCGCGACTTCCCGTTCCACGATGTTGGTTTGGTAGGTCACGAAACTCCCGCGATAGCGTTCGTCCAAAACCACCACCGGCTCATACACGTAACGCTGAGCGTTGGTGTCCATCCGCAGATTGCGCGGGACGATCCATACCGGACCCAATAGGGCCTGGCCCAAATAGGCCGTGGCTTGATACGGCTTGACCTCCGGAGCAACGGGGGTCTTGGGATTTTCGGCTTCTGCCTCCGCCAGCTTGGTCAGGAGCGAAGTGGAGAATTCCTGTGCCGCCGTCAGCCGCTCGGAGTTTTGCTTTTTCTCGGCGCACAAGGCCGCCGCCGCCGCTTCGGCTACGCCAAGTTCCCCGGCCAGTCTCCGATTCGTGTTTTCCAGCGTGCGATTGGAACGGTGCATGCCAACCAGCGCGATACCGCCCGCGATGATCACAATTGGGAAAACCGTACTCAGGAGAATCAATGTTGTTTTCATGTTATGCGTGGTCATGTGTCAGCGTAGCATCGACGCCCGGGGGGGCGCATCAAATGCGTTCCGACTGACCGGAATTTGCGCTCTGGATGCTGTGCGGTTCAGGGAGATTAGCTCCAAATCAGGTGACTACTGTTCTAGGCCATTTGGGTCACAAGGCAAGGCTTTTTCCCAGTTTTTTAAGCCGCGCTGATTCGGCGACCGATTTTCCCTGGCGCGGTCGCCGCAACCGCTCAGCGCGGCATTACGGCGGCTGATGCGCTATCGAACAATGAACACCATCACCCGTCCGCAGCCCGGAGATTGCGGCGTCGGTGTGGACGCATCATTTTTGCTTTCTATTCCATCTGTCCATTGACCAACCGGCGGATACCCAGAGGATTTCCGGCCTTGAGCGCGTCCGGTAATTGCGCCGGGGGAAAGTCCTGATAACAAATCGGGCGGACAAATCGGGCCAAGGCCGCCGTGCCTACGGAGGTGAAACGGACATCGGTCGTGGCCGGGTAGGGGCCGCCGTGATTCATCGAAGAACAAACTTCCACGCCGGTCGGAAAGCCGTTGATGATGAGCCGGCCCACCTTGCGTTCCAGCAGTTGCAACAGGTTGCCCGCCTGCTGCAGATCCTGGGCGGTGCCGTGAATGGTCGCGGTCAACTGGCCTTCGAGTCCGCGTGCCACTTCCTCGAGTTCCGCGAGGCTGGGCGCCGAAACCAGCACCGCGAACGGTCCGAAAACTTCTTCGGCTAATTCCGGGTGCTGACGAAAATTCGCCAAGTCGGTGGCCAGCAGCACGGCTTCACCGTGCGTCTGTTTCGGATCCGGGGCGGCGCTTGAGCGGGCGAGCAAGCTGACCCCGCGCACGCCGGAAGCCTGGGCGAGTCCCTGGTGGAAGGCCTCGCCAATCCCGCCGTGCAACATCGTCGCCGGCGCCACCGCCGCCAACAAACCCGCCAGTGTTTTCTGAAATTGATCAAACGCGACGCCGCTCAATCCAAATATCAGTCCGGGTTTGGTGCAGAATTGGCCAACGCCCAGCGTGATCGAGTTTCGCAACCCCTCCGCGAGCTTTGTGCTCTGCGCCTGCAGCGCTTCGGGCAGGAGGAAGATTGGATTCAGGCTGCTCATTTCGGCAAATACCGGAATCGGTGCAGGCCGCGCGGACGCGGCATCGAACAAGGCTCGCCCCGCGACGCGCGAACCGGTGAACCCAACGGCGCAAGCGGACGGATGCGTTACCAGTGCCGTGCCGATCACTTTGCCGGAGCCGTGCAGCACCGAAAACACCCCGGCCGGAAGCTCGCACGCGACCACCGCCCGACGAACCGCCGTTGCCACCAACTCGGATGTGCCGGGATGAGCGCTGTGGGCTTTGACGACGACCGGATTGCCGGTCGCCAGCGCCGAGGCGGTGTCGCCGCCGGCCACGGAAAACGCGAGCGGGAAATTACTCGAACCGAAAACGATCACTGGGCCGATGGGAATGAGCATCCGCCGCAAATCCGGTTTGGGGGCGGGTTGCCGGTCGGGAATCGCCGTGTCAATGCGCGCGTCCACCCAGGAACCTTCGCGAACAACCTGGGCGAACTGTTTGAGCTGGCCCACTGTCCGTCCGCGCTCGCCAATCAACCGGGTTTCCGGCAGGCCGGTTTCGCGGTGAGCGCGCTGGATGAGGTCATCGCCCAAGGCCATGATTTCATCGGCTACGCGTTCGAGAAACGCGGCCCGTTGCGCCCCGGTGGTTTGGCGATACGAGGTGAAGGCGGCTTCAGCCAGTTGCATCGCTGCGTCCACGGCCTTGAGGTCCGCCGCATGAAAAGCCGGTTCAAGTGGTGTGCTGTCGAGTGGGCTGACGGCGCGGAAGGTGTCGCCGCCGCCGGACGCGAGTTGATCGCCGATAAAATTTTTGCCGTGTAAATTCATACGTTATTCAGAGTCCATTTCAAACCACCACCACCGGGTTCTTCAAGCGGCCAATGCCGCTGATCGTGATGATTACTTCATCCTGCGCCGCCAACGTGAAGGACTCCGGCGGGACGATGCCCGTGCCGGTGAGCAACACCGCGCCGTGCGGGAAAACCTGGCAACGAAACAGAAACCCGGCCAATTCGTCAAACCCGCGTTTGATCTGGCCGACGGAGGTTTCGCCGGCAAACGCCCGCGCTCCGTTCCGCCAGATTTCGAGATGGATGTTCCATTCGCGCGCCATGGTTTCGGGCGTACCCACCGTGATCCACGGACCGAGGGCGCACGAACGATGGTAGGTTTTGGCCTGCGGTAGGTAGAGGAGGTTTTCGCCCTCGATGTCGCGCGAACTCATGTCGTTGCCGATGGTGTGGCCGACGATCTGGCCGCGCGAATTAATTATGAGGGCCAGTTCCGGCTCGGGCACGCTCCAGCGGGCATCGCTCCGGATGCCAACTGGTTCGCCGGGAGCCACAACTTTTTCCGGCAGCGATTTGAAGAAAATCTCCGGTCGTTCCGCCTCGTAAACCCGGTCGTAGGCACTGGCGCTGAAATTGGATTCTTCCATGCGCGCCGTTTTACTGCGCAGATACGTCACGCCCGCTGCCCAGACTTCCTGGTGTTCGACCGGCGGGAGCAGTTTGACTTCAGACAAAGCAACGCGAGGCAGAGCGTCCTGATTGATTTGCTTCAGCGCTGCACCGGGGTCTTCGCTTTCCAACAACGGTTCCAACTGCTTGATCCCCGCCGCCGTCAGGTCAAGCAATGCGGAGTCGTCCGTCACCCAGCCGATACGGATTTCATTTTGTTTATCTTTGAACCGGCAAATTTTCATAAATGTTACGACCGGAACTCATGAACAATTATCCGATGATTTGCTTTGCGAGATAAGTACTATTGACGTTGCAGTGCGTCCGCAAGCAAACTCACGCGATGACCCCGTCCAATCCGGCCGCCCCGACACAATCCTCTACTAGCCTGCAACCCACTCGCACACGATATGGGGTCATCGGCTTCGCCATCACAATCCACCGGCCAACTTTCGCCAGCCCGGCTGCCATTTTGCTGGAACCCACTCAATCCACAACTTTGGACGCATTTTGCCGACCATGACTCCCGTAAAAGCTGATCGTTGGCTCCGCATCATCCCCGTCGCGCTGCTCATGTACACGATTTCGTACGTTGACCGTACGAACGTCGCGCTCGCGCTGGATCCAAAAATCTCGACCATGATGAAGGACCTTTTCATGGACGATAAGATGAAAGGTCACGCCGCCGGGATTTTTTTCCTCGGCTACGTGCTGCTTCAAATCCCGGGCGGGTATCTCGCCAATCATTGGAGCGCCCGGAAATTCGTCGGCTTCCTCCTCGTGTTCTGGGGCGCTTGCGCCGTTGGCTGCGGCCTGGTGACGACCTTCAAACAGTTTGAAACCATGCGTTTCCTGCTGGGCGTCGCGGAAAGCGGCGTCTATCCGGCGACGCTCGTCCTGCTGACACATTGGTTTCCCCGCGCCGAACGCGCCCGGGCCAACGCCTGTTTCAATCTCTGCATGCCGCTCGCCGTTGCCGGCTCCGCACCGGTGACTTCGTGGCTGTTGAAGAGTTGGAACGAAACCGCGCTTGCACATTCGACCGGCTGGGCCAACTGGCAGGCCACGTTGATCATCGAAGGCGCTTTGCCTTTCCTGTGGCTGCCCGTCTGGCTCTACTTTATCAGTGATCGGCCGCGCGACGCGAAGTGGATTTCAACCGGAGAACGCGAATATCTGGAAACGACCCTGGAGCGTGAGGCGGCGCATGGCCAGCCGGCAAAGCCCGCCCCGTTCTGGGAGATTTTCACGCGGCCGACCGTGTTCGTGATGATGGCCATCTATTTTCTGCTGAACTGCGCGGCCTACGGCTGCAACACGTTCCTGACCTCCAGCTTCGACAGCCCGAAAGTGAAGTTCAGCGGCCAGGAACGCGGCTTCCTGTTCGCCGTCCCCTACCTCGTGACCGCCATCCTCATGGTGATCAATTCGTGGCACTCGGACAAAACGCAGGAGCGGCGCGGTCATGTGGCGATTGTTTTTGTCGTCAGCGGCAGTTGTCTCATCGCCAGCGTGCTCGTGAGTCAGTATTCATTCTGGCTCTCGTTTGCGTTTCTCTGTTTTGCCATTTCTGGTCCTTTTGCCGCTCTCGCCCCGTTCTGGGCGAACGTCGGCGAAACCATTCCCCGGGCTCATCTTGGCGTGGTCATCGGCCTGGTCAACGCCATCGGCAATCTCGGCGGCCATTACGGCAACGTCATAGCCGGATGGCTCAAACAAACCACCGGCGGCAGCATCACGGCCTCGTTCATCGCGCTCGGCTCCGGACTGCTCGTCGCTGCGGTCTTGTGCGCACTGCTGCCCAAAGCGCCGCCCCCGATTGCGAGCGCATGAGTTTGCGATGAGCTGACGGCTTCGTCATCATTCTTGGTTCACATCGCCCATGTCGGCAACGCGATGGGTTGGATGTTCGTTGACCTGGTCACGCCGCTGGCGGAACAGGTCATGGATTGAGGGCAGTTGCTAGGTCGTCGAGCAGATCAATCGAAACAGAGATCGCAGTTTTCTTTTCCATTGCCGATAGACCTGCTTGAATGAATTCATGAGTTCCATCCACGATGTGTTTGATTCCGGCGCGCCGGAGATTTACCGGATCCAAACGCAGGCCAGCGGTCCGGCGGGGAGTTTGCCCCTGACGGAAGACGTATTGCTGAATAGTCCCAGCGGTGATCTGTTCGGGCTCTCGCAAAATGCCGGCATGGGCTGGGATCCGGCCGAGGTCGGCCGTAAACAATTTCTCATCCTCAGCACGCAAGGTGGGCTGCGGGCTCCCGATGGCCAACCCATCGCGCTCGGTTATCACACCGGGCATTGGGAAATCGGATTGCTCGTGCAGGCGGCGGCGGAGGAATTCCGGCGGCTCAAGACCATTCCGTTCGCCGGCTTTTGTTCCGACCCCTGCGATGGTCGGACGCAGGGAACTGTGGGCATGTTCGACAGCCTGCCGTATCGGAACGACGCCGCGATAATTTTCCGGCGGCTCGCGCGTTCGC
>JANYBF010000146.1 GCA_025360895.1 Verrucomicrobiota bacterium | reverse complement strand
GGGGCCAGAACGGGCGGTCGTTGATCAAATCGAGAAGGCACATCACCACCCAGGAAATCGCAAAGTAACCGAGTGTGAATTTTGACAGTTTGTAACGCTTATGCCAATTCGTGGCGTAGCCTCGACGGTGTAGCAAAAGTGCCACGCCCACCACCACTAACACCTGCAACACAAAAAGAATGAAAAATCCAAGACTCATTGCTTCAGCGCTGCCGACGATGGAAAAGCATGTGCTTCATTACCTGTCAACCTACGCCGAGGGCAAGCCGCAGTTGTCACGGTTTTGCAAAATCGTTGGGGCGGGGCAGGGGGAGCGCATCCGCACACTGCCCCCGGAGCGCCGGTCTCCGACCCGGCAGGTTTTGAGAATGGCCCGAAACGCGCCGGATCAGAGATCGGCGCTCCGCAATCGCCGTAGGAGGATCGCTGCCAGTTCCAGCATTGCCAACCTTCATCGGTCGTCCTACGATTCGCTGTCCCGGCATGGCGGATTTGCCGGTCGCAATGTCCGAATACCAAGTCAAATTCGAGGTCTTTGAAGGCCCGCTGGATTTGCTCCTTTATCTCATCAAAAAGGAGGAGGTGGACATTTTCGAGGTTAATCTTACCAAGCTCGCCACGCAGTTCATCGCGCACATCGACCTGATGCGCGAATTCGATCTCGAGATCGCCGGTGAGTTTCTGGTGATGGCTTCGACGCTCATGTACATCAAGAGCCGCGAGCTGCTGCCCGTGGATCAACAGGTGCAAGTTGAGCAGGAGGAGGACGGCGAGGATCCGCGCTGGGAACTCATCCGGCAACTCGTCGAATACAAAAAATTCAAGGACGCCGCCGCGCAACTCCAGACGCTCGAAGCCCGGCAGGAAGGCGTTTACCCGCGGCTGCCGGCCAAGCTGGAGTTCACCAGCGACACGCCGGCGACGAAGCCGGAGGTTTCCATCTTCGACCTGCTCAACGCCGTCAACTCCGTCCTCAAACGGTTTGAGAAGCGCGACAACGTGCGCGAGATTTTTGAGGACAAATGGACGGTCAGCGAGAAGATCGAATACATCGTCCGCACTCTGACCACGCGGGAGAACATCCGGTTCTCGGAATTGTTCGAGGCCGCCATGAGCCGGTCGGAAGTGGTCTGCACGTTTCTCGCGCTGCTCGAATTGATCCGGCTCAAACAGCTCGTCTGCGCCCAATCGGAAGCCTTTGCCGAAATCGAAATCCGCCGCGCCACCGGTGTCACGCCCATCGCGTCGTCACCGGTCCCGGCGGCGGATGGAATCAAATCGTAAATCATCAATCCTAAATCATAAATGGAATTGAAGTTCATTCTCGAATCGCTCCTGTTCTCCGCGCAAAAGCCGCTGAGTCCCGCCGAACTGCGCGAAATCTTCGCCAGCGCCGCCGAACAGGATGACGCCGACGCCACCGTTAAGTCGCTCAAGAAGGTGAAGGAAGCCGAACTCACCGCTGCGCTCGAACAGCTCAAGCAGGATCACGAAGCTGCCGCCCGCAGCTACCGGCTCGTGTGCGTGGCCGGTTCGTGGCAATTTGTGACGCAACCGGAATTTGCGCCATGGCTCAAGGCGTTGGTTGGGGTGAAAGCGCGGCCGTCCCGGCTCTCGCAGCCGGCGCTCGAAACACTGGCCATCATCTCCTACCGCCAGCCGATGACGCGGGCCGAGATCGAACAGATTCGTGGGGTGAGCGTGGACGGCACCATGCAGACGTTGTTGGAGCGCGGTCTGGTTGAATCCGTGGGCCGCGCCGAAGTTGTCGGCCGCCCGACGCTCTACGGCACGACGACGTTGTTCCTGGAGTATTTTGGTCTGCGGAGTTTGGAAGATTTGCCGGCAGCAGATGAGTTGCGCCGCATCATCATTGAGAAACCCGCTGCTCCGCTAACCGCCGATCCCGGCCTGGCCACCACGCCGCCGGAGCAATTGAAACTGGATGAGGCAACTGCGGCGCCGAGCGAACCCGCGCCCGCTGCGTCGTAACTCCTGTAGCAGCCAAGGTAACGAGGCTCACTTCAAAACGGGACATAAATATAGTCAGAGCCCCCTCACGTCGGCTGCTACGATAATCTATGAAACCGCTTGTTGACTGCCGACTTTACGCTTTTGTGGACATGGCTTACTTGCATGGCCGGGCGCCGGAATTCGTGGCGCAGCAGCTTTGCGACGGTGGGGTGGATTTGATTCAACTCCGCGCCAAGACTTCACCGCCTGATGAAGTGCGGCGCATGGCTGCGGCAATTCTGTTGGTCACGCGGCAGGCGAACGTCGGGTTGGTCATCAACGATCATCTGGAAATCGCGCGTGAAGTTGGTGCGGAGCTTTGCCATCTGGGGCAGGAGGATTTCTTCGACGCGGGGCGACGACGCGTCGAAGAATTAAAAATTGAAAATGTAAAATTAAAAATTGGTTTGAGCACGCACGCGCCCGCTCAGGCTG
>JANYBF010000125.1 GCA_025360895.1 Verrucomicrobiota bacterium | reverse complement strand
ATCGAACAACTGACCCCGGTGATGCTGGGCTTGATCGGCGCGTTTCTAGTGCGCGACTTGTTCAGCGGGCTGCGCATTCTCATCAACAATCATTTCGAGCAGAACGTGATCTTCGACATGCGCCGGGATGTTTACGCGCGGTTGCAACGGTTGCCGGTCGGGTATTTTGATCAGCGTGCGTCCGGCGATCTGATGACGCGGGTCATCGAAGACGTGAATTCCGTCGAACGGGTGCTGATTGACGGAACGGAGCAGGGGGTGGTGGCCTTGGTCGGCGTCTTGGGCGTGGGGGCAATTTTGATTTACACCACTCCCATGCTCGCGCTGGTCGCAATGTCACCGATCCCGGTGCTGGCCGCGGGGGCGTTGTGGTACACGCTGACGGCGCATCGGCGTTATCGCCGGCAACGCGAGGCGTCGAGCGCCATGAATGCGCTGCTGATGGACAACTTGCAGGGCGTCCGGCAGATCAAAGCTTTTGGCCGTGAAGCGCACGAAGACCAACGCTTCACCGAGCGGGCGGACACCTTGCGCCGGGGAACGCTTGGCATCATGCGAGTATGGGCGATCTATTCGCCGGTGATGAGTTTTGCCGGCGCGATTGGCTTTGCGCTCGTGCTCTGGGTGGGCGGACGGCAGGTGATTCAGCACCAAATGGAGCCGGGCGCGCTCGTGGGCTATCTGCTTTACCTTGGCATGTTTTACACGCCGATTGGTCAGTTGCATGGGCTCAATCAACTCCTGCAAAGCGGCCGGGCAGCGGGTGAGCGCGTGCTGGATATTCTCGACGCAACCAAGGAACGGGCCGATGCCCAATCCCGCTCGCCGTTGCGTCTGCCGGTCCGGGGCGAAGTCATTTACGACAACGTCGGCTTCAGCTACGACGAAGGCAAAAGCGCGTTGCACAACATCAACCTGCACGCGCGGCCCGGTGAAATGATCGCGCTCGTTGGTCCGACCGGTGCGGGCAAATCCACGGTGGTAAACCTCTTGCCCGCGTTCTATGAACTGACCTCCGGCCGTATTCTGGTGGACGGGCAGGTCATCAGCGGTGTCACGCTCGAATCATTGCGCGAACAGATCAGCGTGGTGAGTCAGGAACCGTTCCTTTTCAACGGTACGATCCGGGAGAACATTCTTTACGGCAAACTCGATGCGACGGAGGAGGAATTGCTGGCCGCCGCGCGGGCGGCGAATTGTCATGAGTTCATCGGCAACCTGCCGCAGAGTTTTGAAACCCACGTCGGCGAGCGTGGCGTAAAATTAAGCGTCGGCGAGAAGCAACGCGTCAGCATCGCGCGGGCGCTGCTCAAGAACGCGCCCATCCTCATCCTCGACGAGGCCACGGCCAGCGTGGACACGGCCACGGAGCGGTTGATTCAGGAAGCGCTGGAACATTTGATGGCCGGGCGCACGAGTTTTGTCATCGCGCATCGCCTGAGCACCATCCGCCGCGCCGACCAGATTCTCGTGTTGCGGCAAGGACAGATCGTGGAACGCGGCACGCATGAAGAACTCGTGGCGCGGGACGGACTTTACGCCAAGCTCGCGCGCATTCAGAACACCAGTACCATCGAAGAAGGCTTTGAAAAACTCGCCGTGGCGACGTAGTTCTTGATGCCATGAGTGAGTTGCCGGTTCTCATTAGCACCCGGCTTCAGCCGGGTGTGGAAGGTGCGGGTTGCAATAACGGTTTCAACCGTTTCCCACGCCCACCATATCAAAGCTGTTGAAACAGCTTTGATACTTCCTTGCCTCTTACCGAGCTGAAGCTCGGTGCTAATGAGAGGATGCCAAAAACTCAGGTGTGCCCCACGAGAAACTTCTCCATAAGCCATGCTCGACAACTAATTACACACGAAATAGTGTCACTTCATGAAAAAGGATAGGCGGAAGTCGCGATTGTCAATTTGCTGTTAGACAGCATCGCGCCAAGCTATGAAGCCAACACATTACGCCATCGTCGTAGTTGCCTCCACGCTTCTGCTGGAAGCGGCTATTCTTTCCGGTTCGTTCAGTCTGAATATGGCAGTCTTGCCGATTCTTTGGCCCATCGTATTGTTCCGACCTGCTGTTTCCGCTCCTTTGTGCTACTTCCTGTTGATCATTCCGGCATATTGTTTTTGTGCGTCTCTGCCCCTGCTCATGTTCAGTTTACAGAAGCGAAAGGCTTGGCTGATAGGACAGGCAGCCCTTGTTGCTCTAGTGATTGTCCTTTTCTTTGTGGTGGGTCGAAGATTTCTGGCCGTGCCATTTATGTAACTAAAACTTGAAGAAAGGCGAAAGTTAAAACCTTGCGAACCGGCGCGATTTTTCTACCTTGAACGCATGGAACAGACGCAGTTGCTCCAATACCTCGCGGTCCTGATGCTCTTCGTGCTCGCCGTGGCGGCCACCGGCGGGATGATCGGTCTTTCGATGTTGCTCGGCAAACGCGGTCGGACCAGCAAGATCAAGGACACGGCTTACGAATGCGGCATGCTCCCGATTGGCGAAGGCAGCCCGCGCATGTCGGTGAAGTTCTATCTCGTGTCGATGTTGTTCATCCTTTTCGATATCGAAGTCGTGTTTATGTATCCG
>JANYBF010000109.1 GCA_025360895.1 Verrucomicrobiota bacterium | reverse complement strand
GCCGGATGGCCGGGTGGCGCTGGTTTCCGCCGCGTTTCCCGGAGCGGAAACCTTTTCCGTCAGCGACCTCAAATCCAACCCGGCGGCCCGCTGGGCGGATTACGTGAAGGGGGTGCTGGCACAACTGCGCCAGCGCGGCGTACATTTCGGCGGGTTCAACGCTGCCATTCACAGCACACTGCCGCTCGGTGCGGGCATGAGCAGTTCCGCCGCGCTGGAAGTGGCGACGGCGATGACGATCCGCCGGCTGCATCCCTTTACCCTCACCGACACCGCCACGGCCCTGCCGCCCAAAGCAAACGAACGCGGTGAGTTGCCGGTGCTCACCCTCGCCGAGCGGATGCACTACGCCAGGCTGTGTCGCGCGGCGGAAAATGAATTCGTCGGTGTGCCGTGTGGCATTCTGGATCAAGTGTCGTCACTGTTCGGCCGGGCGTGGAAAGTGATGAGCATTGATTGCCAGGCGTTGACGGTGGATCACGCGCCGCTGCCCGGCGTGGCGCTGGTGGTCTGTCACAGTGGCGTACACCACGCACTCGTAGGCGGTGAATACAAGGAACTGCGCGATAATTGCGAGTTGGCCGCCCGCAAGCTGGGGGCAAAATATTTGCGCACGGTGGAGCTGAAACAATTGCAATCTGCGCGGGCCGCACTCACGGAACGCGAGTTTACCTGCGCGCATCATGTCGTGAGTGAGATCGCGCGCGTGGTGGCCGCCGAGCGGGCGCTGCGGGCGGACGATCTGGCGCAGTTCGGTCAGTATCTTTTTCAAAGCCACGAAAGTTCGCGGGAATTTCTCAAGAACAGCACGGCCGAGCTCGACCAGTTGGTAGAACTAGCACGGTATCATCCCGGCTGCCTGGGAGCACGGCTTACGGGCGGCGGCTTCGGCGGAGCGACACTCAATCTCGTCATCCATCATTCGGCGGAGCAGTTCATGGCGCACATGGCGACCGGCTATGAAAAACAGACGGGCGTGAAGTTGCAACCCATCCTCTGCCAGATCGTAGATGGCGCGCGGTGACCGGAGCATCGGGCAGTTCTCGAACCACGCCACTTTGGGTCCGCTTCCCTTCATTCCTTGGCTTGCGCGGGCGACGCGGGCTTTCTATTGTCGGGGCATGAAACGGATCATTATTTTCCTGACGATTTTTGTGGCCACCACGACGATTCAACTTCGCGCCCAAGATGTCGCCGCGATGGACGAGCGCATCAAGCAATTGCGAGGGCATGTGGACGATCTGCTGGAGGACAAGGCCAACCAAAAAAAACAAATCGAAGCGCTGGCCAAGGAGATTCAGGCGTTGCGCGATCATCAGCAGAACCAGCCGACCACGACCTACGCGAGCCAGGAAGATTTGCGGGAACTGGCGAAGAAACTTCAGGAACTTGACACCAAACGCAAGGCCGACCGGGAACTCATCTTGAGCGAAATCGCGAAACTGGGCAAAGCGTCCACCGGGAGTTCAAGCAGCAAGCCGCCGAAGGTGACGAAAGCCCCCGCCGCTTCCGGATCACCGGACAACTCCAGTCCGACCAACCTGCCGGACAAAGCCGTCGAACACACCATCGCGGCCGGCGACACTTTGTCCACGATCGCCGCAGCCTACAGCAAGGAGCTGGGAGTAAAAGTGACCACGGAACAGATTCGCAAGGCGAACCCCGGCATCAAGGACGACAAGCTGGTCGTGGGGAAAAAGATTCTCATTCCCCTTCCCGAAAAGTGAGCGTCCGCCTAGCGGAGGAATAGGAGTATCGCGATTCCGACGGCGATGCGGTAGTAGCCGAACGGCGTGAACGTGTGGTTGCGGACGTAACCGAGCAGCCATTTCACGACGGCGAACGCCGTGACTGCCGCCACCACGGTGCCGAGCGCAACCATCATCCACGATTCATGTGGTTCGTGTCCCTTCATGGCATCGAGCGTTTCTTTTGCACCCGCAGCCAGCAGTGTCGGGATGCCGAGCAGGAAGGAAAATTCCATCGCGGAGCTTCGGCTCAAACCCAGCACCAACGCGATGAGAATGGTCGTTCCGGAGCGGGAGGCACCAGGAAAAGCGACCGCGACTAGCTGCGCCAAACCAACGGCGAGAGCGACGATCCACGAAACCGATTCGGTCGCCTTGCGGCCACGCAACCACAACTCCACGATTACGAACAGCACGCCACCGATCAAGGTGGCCCAGGCGATGGGCGACACTTCCTTCGGTAGTTTAAGTCCAAGTTTCTTCAAGGTGAGTCCGCCGATGGCCGTCAGGACAAAGGCGACGGCGAGCTTGGCAAGATAGTCGCGGTTGACGGGTTCCCGCCAACCGAAGAGCAACGCCTTGGCACGACCGGCGAAAACCGCCAGCACGGCAACGACCGCCCCCGTCTGGATAACGACGTTGAAAAGTTCGCTCCGATCACCCAGCCAGTGTTCCGCCAGCAGCAAATGGCCGGTGGAGGACACCGGCAGGAACTCGGTGATTCCCTCGATGATTCCCAAAATGACAACCGCAATCCAATCAGGCATTCCAAACCAGACACGAAATGCGCCAAGGTTGGCAAGTGGCAAAAACGCAAGGGAACTGGCTTTTAAATAAATTAGATTCATCTAACTTTTTTACTTGCCTCAAACTTTGCGTGCGCTATTGTGCTCCCCGTGAGAGTGGAAAACGGCTTTGCGATCAGACGGGCGGGCGTCGGTCAACGACGGCTCGCAACCGGCGTGGTGGTGGCCGTGCTGTGTTCCTGGCCGGGTTCGGGCCGGACGGAGCCGGTGCAGCCGACGGACAAATCCCATTTCAACCTGTTTCACCCGACGCCGCCGGATCAGATGCGCGAGATGAGCACCGATCGGCCGGACCAGACGGAATCCCCCTACACGGTGGATGCCGGACATTTCCAGGTGGCGATGGATGCGGTGAACGCGGGGTTTGACCGCGACCGTTCCGGTGGCGGTAACGTGCAAACGACCGGTTGGGGAACGGCGCTAAACCTGAAAGCGGGCTTGTTGAACAATGTGGACCTCCAGTTCGTGTTAAATCCCTACGCAAAGGTGGAGGTCAAAGACCACACAACGGGCGCGCAGTATACGGACTCCGGCTTGGGCGAATTCCAAACCCGGCTCAAGGTCAACCTCTGGGGCAACGCCGGCGGCACAACGGCGTTTGCGGTGATGCCCTTCGTAAAATGGCCGCTGCCGGAATCAAGTTTGCACAATGGCAAAACGGAAGGTGGCGTCATTTTTGTCCTGGGATACGAATTGCCCGCCGGGTGGAGGTCAGCGGTAATGACGGAGTTTGATTTTTTGGCGAACGACCCGGGCAGCTACAGCACCGAGTTCGTCAACTCCATCACCTTCAGCCACGACATTGTCGGCAAACTTGGCGGTTACGTGGAGTTCTTCTCCGTCGTCAGCTCGGCCGATAACGTGGACTGGCAGGGACAGTTCGACGTGGGTTTCACCTACGCGGTGAATGACAACCTCCAGTTCGACACGGGCTGCAATTTTGGCGTCACCAAGTCCGCGCCGGACTTCAATCCGTTCATCGGTCTTTCATTCCGATTCTAATTTCGCTAACTCCATGAAAACCTCCGAACTTCCCGAACCTCCCGAAAGCCAGCGCGCCTGGCGACAGGAAAGTCAGACGCCCAGCCTGCCGGAAGTTCACGCCAGCATCCAGGTGCCGAAGTCGTTCGGTTTCTGGCGCAAGTTGCTGGCGTTCTCCGGGCCGGGCTACCTGGTCGCCGTTGGCTACATGGATCCGGGCAATTGGGCGACCGATCTCGCGGGCGGTTCGGCCTTCGGCTACACGCTGCTCTCGGTCATCCTGCTCTCGAACTTGATGGCGATTTTGCTGCAATCGCTCTGTGCGCGGCTGGGCATCGTCACCGGACGCGACCTCGCCCAAGCCTGCCGCGATCACTACTCCAAACCCACCGCCGTCGTCCTCTGGGTGTTATGCGAAATTGCCATTTGCGCGTGTGACCTCGCCGAGGTCATTGGTTCGGCCATCGCACTGAATTTGTTGTTCGGCCTTCCGCTGGTCTGGGGCGTGTGCATCACCGCGCTCGACGTGCTGGTGGTGTTGTATCTCCAGAACAAGGGCTTTCGTTACATCGAGGCGCTAGTCATCACCCTCATTCTCGTCATCGGCGGATGTTTCCTGTTTGAGGTCATTGCCTCGCGACCGGAACTGAGTGCGGTACTCGGCGGGTTCCTGCCGAAACTGGAGATCATCCAGAACCCCCAGATGCTCTACGTCGCCATTGGCATCCTCGGCGCCACGGTAATGCCGCATAACCTTTACCTGCACTCATCCATCGTGCAGACCCGCAAATACGAACAAAACTCGGCAGGTAAGCGCGAGGCGATCAAGTTTGCCACGATTGATTCGACGGTGGCGCTGATGTTCGCGCTGTTCATCAACGCCGCCATTCTCATCGTGTCGGCCGCCACGTTTCACACGCGCGGCCAGCACGACGTCGCTGAAATCCAGGATGCCTATAAACTCCTCAGCCCCACGCTCGGCGTGACCGCCGCCAGCACCATCTTCGCGCTGGCGTTGCTGGCTTCAGGGCAAAACTCCACGCTCACCGGCACGCTGGCCGGTCAGATCGTGATGGAGGGTTTTCTGAACATCCGCCTGCGTCCGTGGCTGCGCCGGCTCATCACGCGGCTCATCGCCATCATCCCGGCGGTGATTGTCACCATGATGTATGGCGAAAGCGGTACGGCGAAACTCCTCGTCTTCAGCCAGGTCATCTTGAGCCTGCAACTATCCTTCGCCGTGATTCCGTTGATCATGTTCACCAGCAGCCGCCTGAAAATGGGTGAATTTGTGATCCCGCTCTGGATGAAATTACTCGCGTGGCTGACCGCCGGCATTATTGTTGCGCTCAATGTGAAGTATCTGTTCGACAAAGTCGTTGAATGGCTCGGCTGACCGCGAACGGCAAAACTCATGAATACTTTCAACCTCGCTCTTCGCCGCGAAATGCGTGTCGCCTTCTCCCGCCGCGCCCAGCCGGTCTGGTTCCGGGTTATAAAATGGACGTGCCTCCTCGTCGGGGTCGCGTGGTTTCACGACCAGCGCTGGTTTTGGTGGACGCTCGCCAGTCTGGCGGTGACGGGCACGGCGCTCCACTTTTTCTATCGCTGGAAAACAGAAACCTGGAAGCGCGCCTGGGGCGGCTGGAACGATCTAGCCGCGGGCCGTGACTGACCAACCAACCCATCCCATGTACCGCAAAATCCTCGTAGCCCTCGAAAATAGCCGCGCCGACGACAGCCTGCTGCCGCATGTGACGGAACTGGCAACCAAGCTGGGCTCGCGACTGCTCCTCGTCCATGTAGCGGATGGTTGGGCGGCGCGAAATTTCAGCCAGCTTAAACTCGCCGAATCGGATGAGATGAAGGCCGACCGCACTTATCTGGAAAAGGTGGTGGTCGAACTGCGGTTGAAAGGACTGTCCGTGTCCGCGCATCTGGCACTGGGTGATCCGGCGACGGAAATTCTGAAGACCGCCGAAGCCGAACGTTGCGATCTCATCGCCATGACCAGCCACGGCCATCGGCTCATTGGCGACATCATTTACGGCAGCACCATCAACGAGGTGCGCCATCGAACTTCGATTCCCATCCTGGTCGTAAAGGCCGAGAAACCCTGAACTGGAACCATGCAGAGGGAAACCACGAATGAACACCAATGAACACGAATCTGCCGACGCCGAAGCGAACAGTGGCGAACTGAATCCTTGGCCGAGGTTCGGTGGCCGCGTCAGCCTCACCGTTGAGACCGAAGGCCTCAGTCTTTATTCGTGTGTCTTCGTGTTCCTTCGTGGTTGAACGGCTTTGCTCCGGCTAAAGGAAAGCGGCAACAAGAAAACGAACCATTCGACGCCGACCGACCTCAGTAAAGACCTTTTTGCATCTGCGTTTGTTAGCGCTGATCAGCGGTTCGAAATCGTCTTATGGGTTTATCCCAGCCCGATAAATTCCACCTGGATTTCCTTCGCATCCCCCTCTAGCAAGGCCACGCTGCGCGCCGCACCGGACTTGGGTTTGCCCGCGTAACCGGGATTCAGAAACCAAACCCCATTGATCACCCGGTTGAATTGCTGATGCGTATGGCCAAAGAGGACAATGTCTGGCCGCTCGCGGGCCAGTCGCCCTTGAAACTCATTCGTCAAGGCATCGGCTGCGACGATGTGTTGAACGAGAAATTTACGCCCGCCCAACGCGATGGTTTCCGTGAGCCGGTAGAGTGTCGAAGCATCCGTGTTGCCCAACACCGCCGTGACCGGGGCGATGGACTCGAGTTGCGCGATGAGATGGTCCGGCCCAATGTCGCCCGCGTGGAAAATGTGTTCGACGCCACGAAAGATCCGTGGCAAGCGCGGATCGAGAAAGCCGTGCGTGTCGGAGAGGAGGCCGATTTTCATGGGAATAGGATTCCGTGGTAAAAGGGATCAAGAAGCCACCGACCGATTACTGAACCCTGAATACTGAACACTGGTTCATCATCACGCCTTTGCCTCCTCCGCTTCCGGTTTGGCTTCGGCTTCCGGTTCGCGCCCGCCGGCTTCCTTTTCCTGCGGCGATTCGGCGCTGGTAAGTTTTACGGCCCCGACAAACAGGCCGGTGAAGAGCCCACCACTGAACAAAGTGTTGCGGAAAAATTCCCAGGTCTGCGGCCAGCCGCCCGTGCCCTTGGTCAACGCCGTGAGCCAGCCGAGGAAAGTTTTGGTGTATTCCGGATTGCCAAACGGGTTGAAAAACCAGGAAGCCGTATTCGTGATCAAATAAAACAGCAACGCCCCCAGCACCCCGCCGCCCAGCAGCGCGAGAAAGGAAGTCTGCGGTTTGAACCGCCGGCCCAGCCAGATAATGACGAGGAACGCCGCATAGTTGAAAAGTTGATATTTCAGAACGGGCAGTTCCCAAACATTCCAACCCAACGCGAGCGAGTAATACAGATTGAGGCCAATGTCCGTGACGAGCAGTGTCACCAGCGGCAGCCACCACGCCCGGCCACCGGACAGATACACGCCGGCACAGAACGCGAAGGCATACGCCGCGCTGAAATTCTGCGGCAACATGCCCGGGATCCGCGAGAGCGCGAACACCAGGATCAGCAGATACGGCAGCAGCTTGTTGAACTTTTCTCTCACCATCCGAAGCATACGAACTTGCCTGCGAATAACAAGCCGGGCATGAAGTTTCCGGAAGGACGGCTGACTGGACGCGCCGACGCTCAACTGGCGTTCAGTGCTTCCATCTTGCCGTAAAACGAAACCTCCGGTTTGCTGATGACGCCCGCGCCCTTCATCGCTTTGCGCAATTCCCGCGACTTGGCAAATTTCTTCATCCGGGCGGTGGTGTCCCACTCGCACCAAACCAGCAGCTCGTTCGGATCCGTGCTGCCGCGGCAAACGTAAAAACATTTTTCACCGGACGCCTTGCGAACTGCCGCGAAGGCTTTGACTCCGCGTTTCCATTGGGCGTAGTTGGCGACCTTGTGACGAATCATGATGTAGGGCATGCGATACCTTTCTCGGACTGGTTAGTTACGTCACGCGACCATGAATGAGCGGCACACACGCCGTCCCGGAAGGTGACGGGCGCAGACTAAACTTTCCGACACAACTGTCAACGACGGCGAGCAGCCCGGGCGCGGGCCGAACTGACTTCCAAAGTATTAGTGTGCTACCATGCAAATCAGATGCGCGCTTTGCACAGTTCGCGCAACGAAAGAACGCGGGGATACTTTGCGGCGAAATGCACATGCACGATCAACTCCTTGGCTTCTGCATCACTCCGGCTGAACTCCGATGGCCAAATGCGGATTATGAAATCCGGCTGTCCGCCCTGCGTCCATCGTCAAAACCAACCAAGACTTGTCAGGGCGACCGAAACTTTCCCAATGAAGCGAAGGTTGGTAGTCTCACGTCATGGCCAATGCCCGGCATTCCAAAGCAGCCCGCTTCGTGCAGCAACGGCTGTTCGCTGAATTGTGCGCCTTCGTTGAATTGGAGCGGCGCATCGCCGGCTTGCCGGACGAAAATTGGTCACGCGATCAAGACCCAGGATTTTCCGCCTGACTCCTGACTCCTGGCTTCAATCCTCAAACTATTTGGCAGTCTTAGCCCGGACGAACACCGACGCGGGCGACAATTTGAACGCATCTGCAAATGGTTTCTTGAAAATGACCCTGAATATAAGCGCCAAATAAAACGGGTTTGGCTTTGGGACGATGGGCCGGGCCGGTGGGGGCGCGATAAAGGAATAGATCTAACTGCGGAAACATTTGATGCAAAGTTTTGGGCCATCCAGTCCAAGGCTTACGCGCTGAAGCACGCCGTCACCAAGAACGACGTTGAGCGTTTCCTCAGCGAATCTTCACGGAAGATTATTTCTTATCGCCTTCTGATTGCCACCGCAGCGGAACTCGGTCACAACGCCAAGGAAGTTATCCAAGGGCAGGAAAAGCCAGTGGGCACCTTGTTTTTCTCTGACCTCAAGAATCGCAAGCTGAACTGGCCCTCATCGCCGGATCGCCTCGCTGCCAAGCAGGAACCGCCAAGGAAACCTCGGCACGATCAACAAAAAGCGATTGCCGACGTTGTCCGTGGTTTCCGGTCAAATGACCGTGGCCAGCTCATCCGGGCTTGCGGCACGGGCAAGTCCCTGATCGGCCTGCGAGTTTCCGAAGCGATGAAATCCCGGCGGACGCTCGTTCTGGTGCCCTGGCTGTCTCTGGTTTCGCAAATCTTGAGCGATTGGACCAAGGATGGTTTGCGCCCGTTTCGTTTTCTGCCGGTTTGCTCCGACGAAACGATGGGAGGTGAAGATCATCTCGTCGCCCATGTCAGCCAGTTAGGTGTGCCAGCCACCACCGACCCATCCGAGATTGCCGACTTCATGCGCGGGTCAGGGACGCGTGTCATTTTCTCGACGTATCAATCCACCCCCACGGTTGCGCTGGCCTTCAAGCAGCACAGACTCAAGCCGTTTGACCTCGTAATCGCTGACGAGGCACACCGTTGCGCCGGGATGAAGGATGGCGCATTCGCCACCATTCTCAGCTCACAGGAAATCCGCGCCCGAAAACGGTTGTTTATGGCCGAACCAAAAGTCTGGTGACGTGCTGGGCCAACTCGGTGAGAAATGGCGAAACATCAACAGTTCGCTGCAAATGGGTATCCGCGGCCTGCCCGGCGACTCGTCTTTGGCACAACTGCTAGCTGAGAAACGCGGCGTCCGAAACATACAGGCCCTTCCAGAACTTACAGTTGAGCAGATTCTAAAATGGGCCGACGCGCACCAACAAAAAACTGGCCAGTGACCAAACAGAAAGTCTGTTGACGTGCTGGGCGCACCAGGTGAGAAATGGATGAATATCCACGCTGCGCTTTATGAGGGCCGACGCGGGCTACCCGGCGGCTCTTCACTCGCTCGGCTGCTGGCGGAGAAGCGCGGCGTTAGAAATATAAATTCACCCCCTGACCTGAGTATTAGAAAGATTCTACGATGGGCTGACGCGCACCACCAGAAAACCTCCAAATGGCCGAAACTGAAGTCTGGTGTCGTGCTGGGCGCACTGGGTGAAACATGGTTTGCCATCGACGCCGCGCTTAGACAGGGTGGTCGTGACCTGCCCGGCGGTTCTTCACTGGCAAAATTACTGGCCGAGAAATGCTCGAGGACGGCATGCTGATAGTTGCGCAACAAGCGCGGGCTGCCTTTCGTCTGCACAAAGGAAGTTGAGCGGAACGTTGGTGACGGCAATGCGGCGCACACGGAGTGACACGCCCCACCTTCTCGGCATCGGGAGGCAACGCATTTTCCGTACAGGGCATTTACTGGGCAGCCCGACGTTTCGTTTCGAGAGCATGTAAGTGCCAGGCAATGGCGGCGAGGAGTACGGCCATGAGGATGCTCATCGCCAGGGCCAGACGATTTGTATTTCGCATGCCCGCTTGAACGTCGCCGCGCACCAGCCAGCCGATCACTTCTTCCTGTACGATGGGACCAATGCTGCCCAAGCCGTTGACCAGTCCGGCCACCGCCACGGCGTTCTTCTCACCGGCGACTTGAACCGAAGCCGCCCCGCACAGCAGCGTGTCGGGTCCGTAAAGCATGAACCCGACAAGCCCGAAACACAGCGCGACCGTGATGGGACTGCCGCCGAACTGGATGACCGCCATATAGCCCACGATCACGCCGACGGCCATGCACGCGCCAACCGCCGCCCAGTTGCCGCGAAACCAGCGGTCCAGCGTCCAACCGGCCAGGATCACCCCACCCACGCCCGCGAAATCGAACACCTGTGAGTAGTAGCTCGCCCGGGCAACATCCAGACCTTGCATATTCAGGAAGGCGGGCAGCCAGGAGTCGAGCGCGTAGCGAAGAAATTTGATGCAGAAATAACTCGCGCCCATCGCCAGAATGATTGGATTCATCGCCAATTGCGCGTATTGCTTGAACGTGACCCGATCCGCCTGCGACGCGGTCACGGTATGCACCGCGTTTGATTGCTCGGCCACGATGGGTTCCAGCCCCACGTCTTGTGGACGGTTGTGCTGCCAGAAATAGATGATCCACCAGACCGCAAAGCTCAGCAACGTGCAACCCCCGAACGACCAGCGCCAACCGTAGCTGCCGAGGAGAAAGCCGCCCAGCGATTTGACCAGCATGTTGCCGAACAAATAATTCGTGGACCACACGCCCATGACTGTGCCGCGCTCGGTGGGGCGCAGCCATTGGGATACGGCGCCGACGCTTCCGGGCCAGCCGGCGGCCTGAACCAGTCCGTTGAAAAACATGAAGACGAGAAAGGTGGCAAATGAATTGGCCAAACCGAAGACCACGTTGAACGCAATGGATAATCCGAGTCCGCCCAGCAGCAACACCCGCGGTCCCCAGCGGCGACCGATGAAGCTGTTGATGAACATGCCCAGCATGTAAGCCACGAGGTAGGCGGTCCAGATGTGCGCGGTGTCTCCGAGTTCCCAGTTGAGATCCTTCGCGATGGTCGTCTTGCAGATCGTGAACGCCTTGCGGGTGAGATAAAAACCACCGTAAGCCAGATAAGTGGAGATGAGAATGCGCCAGCGCCACGTCACTTGTCCGGGAGACAGCGGCTTGAAAACGGAGGGCGTTGGCGTCATAACTGGTTCAAGCCGATTCCTCCTCGGCCTCCTTCTCGTCCTCGCCCTCGATTCGGAACGCGTTTTCGAGGACGAGGACGAGGAGGATGGTCAGCCACGGCGCAAACTCCGCACGCTCGCAATCAGGTGGTCGAGCGCCTCGCGCGGTTGGCGGGGGTTGATGGGGAGCGTCACCAAACGCTCGGCCACGGCTTCCGCCACGGGGAACTGACCCTTCCGGAAACCCCGATTCTGGAAGGCGGTGGTGTAGTGCAACGGCGTGTAATGCGTTCCCACTTTGACGCCCCGCTCGTGAAGCATCGCGTAGATGAAGTCGTCCTTGGTCCGGCCGAACTGCGCGGGATCAATCTGGATGGGATAAAGATGAAAGACATGTTTACCGCCGGGCCGCACGGTTGGCAGCGTGATTCCGGGCACGTCGCGCAGTCCAGCGGAAATATAAGCGGCATTGTCAATGCGCCGTTGATTGAGCGCATCCAGTTTGCGCAACTGCACCGAGCCGACCGCCCCCTGAACATCGGTCAGGCGAAAATTGTAGCCGCAGTCGTCGAAGTCCTGCCACCAAAACCGTTGCCCCATCGGGAAGCGCGTTTCGTCGAGTGAGCAGTATTTCGTGCTGCTGCCATAGACGCGCGTGCAATGCGAACGATAGAGCGCAATCCGTTCGAAGACGGCGGGGTCATTGGTCACCACCATCCCGCCTTCCCCGAGCGTGGAAATATTTTTTTGTTCGTGAAAACTGAAGCAACCGGTCGCGCCCATGCTGCCGGCCTTGCGGCCCTTGTATTCGGCACCAACCGCGTGACAGGCATCCTCGACCACGGCCACGCCGTGCCGCTGCGCAATGGCGAGAATGGCATCCATGTCGCAGCATTGGCCATAGAGATGGACCGGGAGAATTGCCTTGGTGTTGGGCGTAATTTTGGCTTCCAACTGGCGCGCGTCGAGATTGCAGGTCTCGGGATCAATGTCCACGAAATCCACTTCGGCCCCCAGCGTGACGCCGGCGGCGGCGGTGGCAATCCACGTCATCGGCGTCGTCAGGATCCGGTCGCCGGGTTTTATCCCCAGACCCACCAGTGAGAGGAACAACGCCGCAGTCCCGTTGCTGACCGCGCGCGCGTGCGCCGTCCCGCAGTAAGCCGCAAACTCTTTTTCAAACTGAATGCACGCTTCGCCACTCGTGGGCGCGCCCTGACGCAGCACCTCCAGCACGGCGCGCTCCTCGTCCGGTCCGTATTCCGAGCCATACTTGATTTGCAGGTCGAACTTGATCTTGGGGGCACTCATAAAAGCGGAGTCTCAGACATTTTCAAAATCAAAGAAAGCCCATCGTCGAGGGTGCGCATCGGCGTTTTGAGCTGCTTGCAGGCTTTGGCGTTGTTGAGCGAAACATCGCGCGGCCGCGCCGCCCGGCCGGGCCAGGCGGCAACCGCTTGGGCGACGATGAGTTTCTGGGAAAACCCGAACCGAGCTGCGATCTTTTGCGCGATCTCAAAGCGGTTCAACCGGTCAAGGCCGGCGAGATGAAAGATGCCCGCGTGATTGCCCGCCGCAAGTTCCAGCAAGGCTCGGCCCACGGTGATGACATCCACCGGCGTGCGCACTTCCCGCTCCGTCGCTGCGACCGGTTGTCCGCTCTTGAGCGTAGCAATCATGCGCGCCAGAAATGAATTCCCCGCGCCCAACACGGGCACACCGACCACCAGCGACAGTCGGGCAACGACTGCCTGCGCGCCCAGGCGGGTGACAATTTGTTCCGCCTCCACCTTGGTCTCGGCGTAGAAGTTGATCGGGCCCGGCTGGGCGTCCTCATCGTACGGCGCGTGTTCGCCGTCGAAAATGGTGTCCGTGGAGCAAAACACCAGCTTGGCGCCGGTGTCGCGGCAGAGGTCGGCCAATGTGCGCGTCAAATCCACATTGACGGCCCGCGCCGTTTCCGGATGCGCCTGGCAGAAATCAATATCCGCCACCGCCGCCGTGTGAATCACCGCCGCCGGCTTCACTTCCTGGAACAGTTGGGTCAGTTGAGCGGGCACCAGCGGATCGCAGGCATGCCAGGAAAGCTGGTCGCGGCGGATGAGCGGGTTGCCGCGGGAGACCGCGTGAACCTCCCACTCGTCGCCGGCCTGAGCCAGGACGCTGCCGGCCACGAAACCGTTGGCGCCCATTACAATCAGTTTTTTCTTGGTGGTCATTTTGGTTTTGAGCCGGCAAATCGCGACCCGGAATTATCCCGCCCGCCGAGTTCAGGTCGAGAGGAAAACCACCGAAGGCCGCCAAGCGGATGGATTGCTTTCAAACCGCAGGATTGTCACAGTTATCAAAACAACCATCCATCCTCCGTAAGTCCATCACATACCTCCCAAACCTTTCGTGGCGAAGCGCCGTGCAGTTTCCCGTTGCCGTTTTCTTCCCTGCCACGTTAGTCGCGCTTCCCGCCGATGCCGGCCAAAATAGAGCCGCTTCAACCCGAGGCGAGCCTAATCGGGCCGCGAGTCGGGCAGTGAGTGACCCGATGGATGTAAGAGCCTGTTTGAAAACCCGCCCGGTGTGGGCACCGGGCCTACAATGATCAACGATTCTGCCCAATTCCTGTAGGCCGCGTGCCCTCACGCGGCGGCGGGTGAGAGTTTTCAAACAGGCTCTAAGCGTGCGCATTGGTAACCGCCGCATTCACCGTGCTCGTGGTTCGATGTTGCACGGCGATTCCGAGAAAATGGAAGCGAGTGATCCACCGTCTAAGGCACAAAGATGCCAAGGCGCGAAGCAAAGCCCGTCCGGGCTGGCACATTTTTATAGTTTCGCCATTCCCCAACGAACCAAGCTCCGTAGGAGCGGCATATTCCCGATGTCGCTCTGATGGAGCTTGGGATTTTTTTTGGGCTGGTTTTTCCAAACCTGTCGCGCCGCTGGCGCTGGGAAACCGATTAGTGAGCGATACCAAGAACCCCTTTCCGGCGCAAGCGGATGAAGTCGAAAACCACAGGGAAAACAGGATATTTTCTTTGCGTCTCAGAACACCGGGGACTTCGCCATCTCGGAGGGTTCCACCCGGCTAAGTAATTCCGGAGCATATTTACTCACCAATGATTTAACGACAGCAATATAGGCAGCGTCCGCCTCTGGATGGATGCGAATCGCTTCAATAAAGGCATTCAGATCAATCGGGATTTCCAAACAGGGGCGAGGGGGTAACAGTTTTCCCGTTTCGTCACAAACATCTATGCAGCGGTCAATGTTCGCAACCAATCGCGCCTCTTGTTCGTATGCGTACGCCTTTCGCTTGCGAAAGAAAGGTACGAGAAAGTTGTCTGGAATCCGTTCATCTCGGCCGTAATCAACCAAACCAACTTTCATATCCTCGACGTTGGGTTTTAGGAACTGCATGAGCCTGAGATACTGTGATCGCACAGCCACACCTTGTTTGGGCCCGCAAAAGATTCGCCAAAGGGCATGAGATTCACCCTCGCAATGTGACCAGCAACTTATGAATGTCCACTTCGGCTGCCGGCTACGAACGGCTGCAAGTATCTCCGCATTCTGAGGGTCGCTTTTCAAATCATAATCTTT
>JANYBF010000015.1 GCA_025360895.1 Verrucomicrobiota bacterium | reverse complement strand
AATGCCACCCAGCCAGTCGTCCGCGCTGCAACTCAATGGCGCGCCCGCGGCCAATGCCGAGCCGTTGCTCGTATTGTTTGGTTCCCAGACCGGCAGCGCAGAAGGCCTCGCCAAGCGCGTCGCGAAGGAAGCACGGCAACGCGGCTTCGCACCCAAAGTTTTGGCGCTGAACGATTATGAAAAGGCCAACCTGACTGCGGGCGGCAAGGCGGTCATTATTTCCAGCACCTGGGGCGACGGCGATCCGCCGGACAATGCGGTGAATTTCTGGTCGTGGCTAAACGCGGAATCCGCGCCGAGCTTGGAAAATTTGCAGTTCGCCGTCCTCGGTTTGGGCGACCGAAACTATTCTGATTTTTGTGGCGCCTCGAAGAAGTTCGACACGCGGCTTGAAGCGCTCGGGGCCCAACGCCTCGCCCCGCGCGTGGAGTGCGACGTGGATTACGAAGCGTCCGCGAAGAGTTGGATGGATGCGCTCTTGGAAAAGTTGGGCAGTGGCAATGGAGCGCCGGCCTCCGGCCCGGCGAGTTCCAACGGAGCGACGCAACACGCCGGGTCGGAGACCGGCGCTCCGAAGACGAACGGCGCAGTCGCGTTTGGCAAAACAAATCCCTTTCCGGCCCGATTGCTGAAAAACGTTCTCCTAAATAAACCCGGCACGGCCAAGGAAGTTCGCCACTTCGAAATTAGCCTTGCCGGCAGCGGGCTGAATTACGAAGCCGGCGACGCCCTCGGCGTCGTGCCCGCCAATTGTCATGAACTGGTGGATCATTTGCTGGCCACGCTGCGCTGTCGGGGTGACGAACAGGTGAAAGTCGGAGAAAACCAACTGTCGTTGCGTGAAGCCCTCACGCGGCACTACGACATCACGAAACCATCGCAGGAATTGCTTGCCGCTGTGGCGAAAGCTGCGCCCGCCGGCGAATTCGCCGCGCTGCTTGCACCCGAACGGCGTGATGAGTTGAAGAAATGGCTCTGGGGCCGCGACGTGCATGATGTCCTCAATCTTCTGCCCGCGCCGATGCCGATGGCGCAACTACTCCCGCTGTTGCGCAAGCTCGCGCCGCGCCTCTACTCGATTTCATCCTCACCCAAGGCGCATCCCGGCGAAGTGCATTTGACCGTGAGTTCGGTGCGTTACGAAAGTCACGGGCGGGAACGCAAAGGTGTGGCTTCGACGTTTCTCGCCGATCGGGTAGGTGACGCAGACTTCGTGAAAGTATTCGTGCAGCCGTCGCACGGCTTCAAGCCGCCGACGAATAGTGATACGCCAATGATCATGGTCGGGCCGGGCACGGGCATCGCGCCGTTCCGCGCATTTCTCGAAGAGCGCCAGGCCATCGGTGCGAAGGGGAAGAACTGGCTGTTCTTCGGTGACCAAAAGTGCGTCACGGATTTTCTCTATGAGGATCAACTCGTAGCGTGGCAGAAATCCGGTCTGCTCACGCAACTTGATCTTGCGTTCTCGCGCGATCAGGAACAGAAAATTTACGTGCAGGACCGGATGCTCGCGAACGCCGCCGAACTCTGGGCGTGGCTGGAAGCGGGCGCGCACTTCTATGTCTGCGGCGACGCAAGTCGCATGGCCAAGGACGTGGACGCCACTTTGCACAAAATCATTGAGACCGTTGGTGGCAAGAGCGCGGACGAAGCGAAGGCTTACGTCGCCAAGCTGAAAACGGAGAAGCGCTACCAGCGAGATGTGTATTGAATGAGTGCCACCCTTCCAGAACCACTCGCCGCCGCCGGATTTACAGCGGAGCAAAAGGAGTATTTGACAGGGCTGTTCGCGGGGGCGGCCGCGCGCGGACAGAAGTTCAGCGATGTTGAACCCGCTCCGCAAAGCGACGATTTGATCCTCGAAGAACGCATCAAACGCGAACTGCACCCGCTTGACGCTTATGAGCAGATCGTTGAAAACGCCGTCGGCAACAAGTCGCCAGACAAGGAAGAAATCTTCCGCTTCAAGTGGAATGGACTTTTCTTTCTTACGCCGGTCAAGGACGCGTTCATGGCGCGGCTGCGGATTCCCGGTGGCGTAGTGACGACGTTTCAGCTCCGCGAACTTGCGCGAGTCGCGCAGGAACTCACGAGCGGCTATGTTCAGATCACCACCCGCGCAAATTTCCAGATGCGACTCATCCAGCCCAAGGATGCGCCGGAATTTCTCCGCCGTATCCAAAGCGTCGGCCTGCACACGCGTGGCGCGGGCGCGGACAATATCCGCAATCTCACCGTCAATCCCACGGCGGGCATTGATCCCGTCGAGTTGATTGACACGCTGCCGTTCGTCCGCGACCTCGCGCAAATCATCCTCAACGACCGTTCTTTCTACGATCTACCACGCAAGTTCAATATCGCCTATGACGGCGGCGGGCTGATCGGTTCGGTTGAAGATACGAATGACATCGGCGTGAAAGCCGTGAAGCTCGGTGACGAAATCCTTTTTCGCATTGCGCTCGGTGGGGCGACCGGTCACAAGGCGTTTGCCCGCGACTTCGGCGTTGTGGTTCCGCCGAACGAGATCAACAAAGTGGTTGTTGCCGTCCTGCGCGTCTATATCGAGCGCGGTTGCCGCACTGATCGCAAGAAGGCACGGCTCAAACACCTGCTCGAAAAAATGTCGTTCGACGAATACCTGGCTGCGGTCGAAAAGAAACTTGGCAAACCGCTCCGCCGCGCGCCCTATGATGTCGCAGCGATGCGTTGGGCCTCACAGGAATTGCCGCATTCGCACGTCGGCGATTTTCCGCAGAAACAACGCGGGCTGAATTACGTCGGCGCGATCTGTCCCGTCGGTCAGCTCACACCGAAACAAATGTTGCGGCTCGCCGACCTGGCTGAAAGTTATGGCCGCGGCGAAATTCGCCTGACGGTCTGGCAGAATTTTATCATTCCAAATGTACCCGATGCATTTGTGGCGACACTCAAAAAAGCGTTGGAAAAGGCCGGTTTCGCTACTAAGCAATCTCACATCGCCAGCGGCGTGATCGCCTGCACCGGTAACCGCTATTGTAAATTTGCGCAGTCAAACACCAAAGATCACGCGCTCGAACTGACCCGGTATCTGGAGAAACGCGTGGCGCTGGATCAGCCGGTCAACATCCACGTCACCGGCTGCCCGAATTCGTGCGCGCAGCATTACATGGGCGACATCGGTTGTCTCGGCACGAAGGCAAAAATTGGCGGTGAAAGCGTGGATGCGTATCATATTTTCGTCGGTGGCGGTTTTGGCGGGAATCAAGCCGTCGGTCGCCAGATCTTTTCCGGTGTGAGTGCAAATGAATTGCCGATGACCCTTGAAAAAGTCCTGCGCGCGTATCTCAAGTGCCGCCACGGCAAGGAGTCGTTCCAACAATTCACCACGCGGCACGAGCTTGGAAAATTACAGGAAATGCTTGGGGAATGATGGAGCGTGGCTGGGCCGGCTTTTCTGTCGCCGTCGCGCGTCCCAGTGATTGCGGCGAGAGCAATCCGCCACTACAATTTCTGACGATGGCCGCGCCAAACCAAATCCGTATCGAGCAAATCTTCATTTCGCCGGGGCATAATTTTTACGGCCACCATGATCAAGCGCCGGGCGAGCATCCCACCGTGGCAGTTGAACGTGTCGAGTGCGTCGCGGGCAAAGGTTTGGTGGGCGACCGCTTCTTTGATTACAAACCTGATTTTAAAGGGCAGATTACCCTTTTTTCGGCGGAGGTTTACGACGATGTTTGCCGCCAGCTGGGCGTGGCCGGCAAATCGTCCGGCGTCACCCGGCGCAACATCATCACGCGAGGCGACGACCTGAACTCCCTCATCGGCCGGGAGTTTGAAATCCAAGGCGTTCGCTTTGCCGGGGTTGCTGAATGCAGCCCGTGCCACTGGATGAATCAAGCCATTGCACCCGGCGCGGAAGCGGCATTGCACGGGCGCGGCGGCTTGCGCGCACGGGTGCTGACGGACGGCTGGCTCCGCGTGGAGGCCGGAGAAAATTCAAAGTGAAAAATGCGAAATTAAAAACAATACGCCGGAACGATGCCCTCGCGTGTTTTGCCTTTTGCCTTTTTAATTTTTCATTCCCATGACCTTCAGTGCCGTCATTCTGGCCGGGGGGAATTCCTCGCGCATGGGGCGCGACAAGGCTTGGCTGGAAATAGACGGCCAGCGGCTCCTCGTGCGACAGATTGAACGGGTTCGCGAAGTGGGCGCGGAGGAGGTTTTCATCTCCGGTCGCGCCGATACGGATTACTCCGGGCTGGGCGGCCGGGTAGTACGGGATCAGTTTATCGGGGTTGGCCCGCTGGCAGGAATCGAACGGGCGCTGGCCGTGGCAACATCTCCGTTGTTGCTCGTGCTGGCGGTGGATTTGGTCGAGATGAGCGCAGAGTTCATGCGCCGGCTCGCGGCCGGTTGCGTGATGGATGTCGGGGTCATTCCCCGGGTGAATAGCAACCTTGAGCCGCTTGCCGCGTTCTATCCAAAGTCAACTCATGCGCTGGCGGAAGCGCAAATCGGCGATAACAATTTTGCGGTAAGGGATTTTGCCAGGCACTGCGTGCAGCACGGCTTCAGTCGCTTTATCGAGGTATCCGCGAGTGATGCCCACTGCTTCGCCAATTGGAATTCGCCCGCTGACATGATACGGACGACCAGCTAAACGTCGCCGCAACTTAATGCTTCGGGCGCAGCAGCATCGCCTTGTGGTCGCTGCCGCCCACTTCCACGCTGTGGGTTTCGATGTCTGGATCGTCGCGCAGTGCATGATGGACAATGCGCCGGTCGAAGGCGGACATCGGCTCCAACTCCACCGCGTCGCCCCAGCGGCGGACTTTTTCGGCGGCTTCCTGCGCTTTTTTGACCAGGGCTTCACGGGCCTGGGCCCGGTAACCACCCACGTCCACCATCACTTTGGGCGCGGTATTGTCCTGCTGGAACAGCAGCCGGTTGGTGATGTATTGCAGATCGGCCAGCGTCTGGCCCTGGCGACCAATGAGGCGGCCGGAGTCGTCCGTCTTCACGTCCAGCAGGAGACTGTCGTCCATCGGGTGTTCCGTAACCGTCGCCGGGAAGCCGAGGAGGGTAAGAAGTTTTTCGAGCGTGGCTTTGGGTTGGGCGGACATAACTTTTAAGTGCGAAGTGCGGAATGCAGAGTGCGTAACAACCGATTATTTCTTCTTTTTATTCGTGGGCGTCAATACCGAAGCCGTCACCGGTGCGGGCTTGGCCCCCGTGGCCCGGGCGGCGGCGGTCTTGGTCATTTTTGTTTGCAGGATTGTCAGCAGGTTGTTCACGGTCATGTAGAGTGCGAGGCCACCGGAGAAATTGTAGAGGATGACGAGAAACATCAACGGCATCCAGCGCATCATTTTTTGCTGGGCCGGGTCCATGCCGGGTGACATGGGCGTGATATGCGTCTGCCAGATGGCCGTGGCGATGTACAGGATGGGGAGCAGGTTCAACGGCAAACCCTCCGGCGTGCTGATGAACGGAATGAAACTCAGGCCGGGGATCATGAACAGCGTGTCCGCCTTCGACAAATCCGCCGTCCACAGAAAATGCGCACCGCGCAGCTCGATGGCCGTCCGCAACATCGAGAACAAGCCAAAGAACACCGGTAACTGCACCAGCATGGGCAGGCAGCCGCTCATGGGATTGATTTTGTTTTCGCGATAAAACTCCCATTGTTTGGCGGGCAGTTTCTGCGGGTCGTCCTTGTATTTTTCCTGGAGCGCCTTTAACTGCGGCGCCATGTCGGCCATGCGCTTCGCTGAGCGGGTACTGATGGCGGTCAACGGCCAGAAGAGAATTTTCAAGAAGATGGTGATGGCGATGATGGCCCAGCCGTAGGGAATGGACAGTGCGGAATGCAGCCAGTTCATGGCCAGTAACAGCGCCTTGGAGATGAAGCCGAAGAAACCGAAGTTCATCACCTCATCCACGGTGTTCTGCAACCGGCCTGCGATGCTGGCGAGCGTGCGGTATTCCTTGGGGCCGGCATAAAGGTTGAAGTTTCGTTCGACGCTTTTCCCCGGCGCCAGCGTCAACCCCGGATAAATCAGCGTGGTTTCAAAACCCTTGCGGGCCGGGCTGGTGGGGGCACTGAATCGCCCCGTCGTCGGCCGGGGGAGTTCAATGCTGCGAGCCACAATTTCGAGCGCCGGAACGTCCGGCATGGTGACGAGCGCAAAGAACTGGTTGTGGGGCGCGGCCCAGACAATGTTGCTCGCGCCGCCGCGATACTCCGATTTGGGCGTGCCTTCCATGCAACCAAAACGCTTGTTGTCGAAGTACGGCGTCAGGGTGTCCTGATTCTTCTCGCCATTGTTCCACATGATGCCCGTGGCCGCGCCGTCGTCATCCGCGCTCATCGGGGTGGCCGTGCCGATCACCCATTCCTGCGCCGGCAGGGTGAGGGGCTGGCCCGAAGTGTTCTCCAGTCGCACGCTGGCGTGGACCAGATAATTCGTGCCGAGCTGAAACTCCTTCACGATGCGCAAGCCGTCCGCCAGCGTCTTCTCGGCGCGCAGGGTGTTCGCCGTATGGGTCAGCGCAAAAACTCCGTCCCCTTGCCAGCCCTCACTGCCCACCACCGCCAGCACGGGCAATGGCGCATGCGCGTTTAACGTCGCAAAACTGTTCGTTGCCGGCGACCCCTTGCGCTGGTACGAAACCGTCTCCGGATATTTTATCAGCGCGATTTCGCTCAAGCCGCCGCCGAGCGCGGTGAAGGTGTAACGGGCATTCTCATTGGTCAGCACCACCAGTTCGGCGGCATTGTTGGTGGCAAACGCCGGGCGGATAAACGGGTGGAGGCCCGGCACCGGCGCCGCCGGGTTGGTGGCCGAGGTCGGGGATTGAGCCGAGGCAACGGTATTGGTCGCACCAGGCGGTGGAGTTTTGATCGGGATGGGTGGGAAGAATTTTGGGTGAAGCACATTCAACCACAAAAGCATCAGCCCCATGCAGGCGCCGATGACGATGATAGATTTACGATCCATGAAATTTTAATGCGAGGCGGCCGACTCCAGCCGCAGGTCCTTGGGCTTCCGACTTGGAACGGGATCAGACCCGCAGCCGCCCCACGGGTGACACCGGCAAAGGCGCTTCGCCGCGAGCCAACTACCCGTCAGCGCGCCATGGGTTTGCACCGCTTCCGCCGCATAGACCGAACAGGTGGGCGTGTAGCGGCAGCCACCCGTCGGGCCGAACAACGTCACCAACGCCGGCGAAAGCGCCCAGCGATAAAGGCGCACGCCCAGCAGCAAAACATGTTGGGCGAAGTTCACTTCAGAAGTCCCGCCGACCGCAAGGTACCGAGAAAATCACGCTCCACGTCGGCAAATTTTCGGCCCGCAATGGACGGCCGCGCCACGAGGACCAAGTCGAGCGGTTGCGCAAATTCATATTGATGAAGGCGAAAGGATTCTCGCAATAGACGTTTAACCCGGCTGCGCACCACGGAACCGCCGACCTTTTTGCTGACGACCACGCCGAGACGTGAACGTTCGGCACCGGGTAGTTGCAGCCAGTTGGCGATCATACAGCCACGTACCATGCGCTGGCCTGCCGTGCGCAATTTCCGAAAATCGCGGCCTTGCTTGATCCGCGACCCGCGGCCCAGGCCGCGCCGGGCTGGCGCGTCGGCAGCCATGCCCAAACTTAAACCGGGGTCAACCGTTTGCGGCCCTCGCGCCGGCGGTTGGCCAGCGTGGCCTTGCCACTCTTGGTGGAATTGC
>JANYBF010000662.1 GCA_025360895.1 Verrucomicrobiota bacterium | reverse complement strand
TGCCTTCGATTGCCCACCGGAAGCGGGAATCTGAAATTGTAGATGTGGCACTCCAAGAAGTTGCCGTGGGCGACACGCTCGTGATTTATCCGCACGACATCTGCCCGGTGGACGGCGTCGTGACCGAAGGCCCCGGCGTGATGGATGAATCCTATCTCACCGGCGAGCCATTCCAAATCACCAAGACCTCTGGCTCGAACGTAATCTCCGGCGCGATCAACGCCATTGCGCACGCGCTCGCCGTCGCCCCGCTCAGCATAAAGGCGGTGCTGTCGAGTTACACGTTGAGCCTGGCGGTGTTTATTCCGATCAGCGGCTGGATGGCGGATCGCTTCGGCAGCGCCGGGTGTTTGCGTCCGCGATTGGCCTCTTCACCCTGGGTTCATTTCTCTGCGGCGTTTCGAGCAACATCCACGTCCTCGTCGCGTGCCGCATCCTGCAAGGTTGCGGTGGCGCCATGATGTTGCCCGTGGGCCGGCTCACGATCGTGCGGACGTTTGCCAAATCGGAACTGATCCGCGCCATGAGCTTCGTGGCCATCCCCGGTCTGATTGGTCCGATGCTTGGGCCGGTCGTCGGCGGTTTCATCGTTCATTACTTTCACTGGCGGGTCATCTTTTTCGTCAACCTGCCAATTGGCCTGCTCGGTTTGTATCTGATTTATCGGCAGCTCCCGGACTATCGCGAAGAACATTCCCGCCCGCTGGATTTCATCGGACTTGTCCTGTTCGGTTGCGGCATCGCGTTGCTGTCCTATGTGTTGGAAGTTTTCGGTGAACACACCCTGAGCGGACGCGCCGTGCTCGGATTGCTGGCGATCTCCTTCGCCTGCCTCATTGGTTACGGATTGCGAGCGACGCGCACAGAGTTTCCCTTGCTGCGGCTGGCGCTGTTTCGCATCCGGACTTTTCGCGCGTCGGTCAGCTGGAGCTTTTTCACGCGGCTGGGCATCGGCGGAATTCCTTTTCTCTTTCCGCTGCTTTACCAGGTGGGCCTCGGGTTTACGCCGATTCAATCCGGCCTGCTCATGATGCCCCAGGCCGTGGCCGCCATGAGCCTCAAGCTGACTATGCCGGGCATTCTGCGGCGCCTGGGTTATCGCCGCGTCTTGATTTCCAACCCGGTGATTCTCGGGCTGCTCATCATGCTGTTCGCGACCATCGGCGCGGGCACGCTGGTGTGGCTCATCGTTGCGCAGGCGTTTGCCTACGGGTTCTTCACGTCGCTGCAATTTACGAGCATGAACACGCTGGCGTATGCCGACGTCACCGGCGAACAAACCAGCAGCGCCAGCACCATCGCGAGCACGATGCAGCAGATGTCGGTCAGTTTTGGCGTAGCGACGGCGTCGCTGGTCACGGCGCTTTTTGTTCCCGACCGCCTTCACACCACCGAGCCGGAAATGATTCAGGGAATCCACAAAGCGTTCCTGGTTCTGGGCGGTTTGACCGTTCTCTCCGCCGTAGTTTTCCGTGAATTGAAAAGCAACGACGGTGACGCCGTTAGCCAGCACGCCGTCGTTCAGCATGCCGGGTGACGGCATTGCCATCCGGCGAAAGGCGCTCGCTCGCCGGCGGGTTGTCGTGGCGGCGGACTTTAAGCTGCAAAATGCCCGGTAGGGTAACACCCCATAGCCCCGGCAAGAGATTTCCAGGCATGCTTGCGGTGGGAAACGGAATACTCTTTCAGAATCAAGAGTGCGCCGTCACCATCCACTATGAACTGGTCGCTCTTAAATCTCACCGTCCGCGTCGGCTGCAACCTCGCCTATCAAACCAGCGTGCAAACGCCGGTGCTGTTCGTGCTCAAGCCCCGGCTCGAAGGCAAGGTGCTCGTGATGCAGGAGAAACTTTCGTTCGGCATCGGCCTGCCCTCCTACGAATTCCAGGACAGTCACGGCAATATCACCTATCGCTCAACGTTCATGCCGGGACGAAATGAGATCCGGCACGACGCCCTGGTCGCCGTTTCTTCGCTACCCGACAGCCGCGAGATTTATGGCAACATCGTGCCTGTGGGCCAGCTCCCACATGAGTTATTGCGCTACACGTTGCCGAGCCGTTATTGCGATTCGGACAAGCTGATGAATTTTGCTTGGCAGCAATTCGGCCAGATCACCCACGGCCTCCCCCGCGTGCAAGCCATCTGCGATTGGGTTCACAACAACATCGAATACCGCTACATGTCCGGTCGTTCCGATCTCTCCGCCTCCGAGGTCATCCAACGCCGCTACGGCGTCTGCCGCGATTTTGCGCACGCCGCCATCGCACTCTGCCGCGCTTTCAATCTACCGGCCCGTTACGTGACCGGCCACCTGCCGGACATTGGCTACATTGATCCGGGCACGCCGATGGATTTTCATGCCTACTGCGAAGTCTATCTCGGCCAGGAATGGCTCACTTTCGATCCGCGTTTCAACGTCCCACGCATTGGCCGCGTCAAAGTCGCCCACGGTCAGGACGCGGTGGATGGCGCGTTTGCGACGATCTACGGCGAGGCCAGCCTCACCCACTTTGAAATCTGGGCCTACCAAGTAAGTCCGCTACAAGTGTCCGTGGGCGATCCGGTTGATCTATCCAAACGCCTTGATGGCAATCCAACGGTGCGGCTCAGTTAGTGTGATATCGAAAGTAATTCCCGGAATGGTAGGGCTCGTCACTCAGTGCGCGCCGTCTTCTGACTGGCTTAATCCGGCG
>JANYBF010000658.1 GCA_025360895.1 Verrucomicrobiota bacterium | reverse complement strand
GGGCGCGTTCGACTGGCCGCCGCTGTGGCTCAGCCAGACCAACGTGGGAATTTTGTCCCCAGCGGCGCTCGATAATTATCTCACGAACTTTCAGCAAACCGGCAGCGCCTGGCCGGCGTTCGTCAGCAGCGCCTTTCCGCGCTTTCACGACATCTACGCGCAAGCCGGCGTCGGCACTTCATACGGCCTGTTGAATGACAGCAACGGCGACACCTTCCGCGCAACCTTGGGCCGGGCGATGACCAACAATTCGGCGCTGGTCCAGATCGCCACTTGGAATGATTTTGGTGAAGGCACAATAGTTGAACCGACGATTCAGTTTGGCTACCGGGACTTAGGGATCATTCAGGATTTTCGCCGGCAATATCTGGAAACCAATTTCCCCTTTCACACTAACGATCTGGCGCTGGCTACACGGCTTTACACTTTGCGGCGACAATACGCGACCAATGCAATCGTCGCCGCTGAACTGGATCGCGTCTTCACCAATGTGGCAGCCGGCCGACTGGCGACCGCAAACCTTCAGCTAACCGGAATTGAAACTGGCCGTCCCGTTATCTTTGATCTTTCATTCGCTGGCGGCCAGCTACAGTTTTTAATTGGTGGCTATCTGGCGGCCAGTGTTCAAGTTCAAATGGCCTCCAATATTACGGATGCGGTTTGGCAAACCGTCGGGATATTTTCCGTCACGACAAATCAGATCCTGTTCACCACGAACCTGCCGCCGCAATTACCCGGCAATTTTTTCCGAGTGCAATAGCCGTAAGCCAGCACCGCCGGCCGGCCTCTAAAGATCGGCCTTGGGGGGGGTGCAAACCGGCTGCGGTTCGTCTTATGGATGGACCGCGCAATGGCTTTTCCTCATCAACGGCGTGGCCATGGTAAAGCACGTTTCCAAAGTAATTGGAATGTTGCACAATTGCATTGTATTCAAATGGCGTTGCTTGATATGACTCACGCCACAACCTATGGAACTCACCTACACCATCCGTGGTGCGGACGGCAAAGAATACGGCCCGGCGACGTTGGAGCAAGTCACCGCTTGGACGCGCGAAGGCCGCGTGCAGGTGCAACAGGAAGTCAGGCGCAGTGACATGGAACACTGGTCGCCCGCCGGGAGTTTTTCCGAACTGCAAGCCTTGTTCGCTGCCCCAGCGAACGTCGCAGCTCCGATTGTGACGGCGACCGCAACGCCAAGGCGAGATCCGGCCACGGAAGCGCAGTTGAAATCGGGGGCCTCGTGGTTTTACTGGATCGCCGGACTGTCGCTGGTCAATTCCATCGTGGCGTTCACCGGCAGCGCTTGGCGGTTCATCCTCGGCTTGGGCATCACTCAGGTTTTCGATGGCTTCGGGCATGAACTTGGGAGTGCGGGCAAAGCCGTGGTGCTGATGCTCGATGTGCTTGCCGCCGGCGTCCTCATCTTCTTCGGTGTTTTTGCGCACAAGCGACAACTGTGGGCCTTCGTGGTGGGGATGGTGCTGATTGGGCTGGACGGGTTGATTTTTCTATTTGTGCAGGACTGGTTGGGAGTCGGATTCCATGTCTTCGTTCTCTTTTGCCTCTTTCGCGGGGCCAAAGCCTGCCGTGAGCTGAATGCGGCTTGAGCTGGTCAGCCCCGGTGAATCGCGGCTGCAGTCGCTCTACCGCCAGGATTTGTTTGATCGCATCTCGGTTGACAAAGCCGACCTTGCCAACCTCATTCAACGCCACCCGCGCGAAGTGGCGCCGCTGCTGCAACACCTCCCACCGCACTTGGAAACGGGCGATTTGCATGAACTGCATGAAATCGGGCGCGACATCCAAGCGCGTATTGTGCGGTTCGAGCAGTTTTAGAAAGTGTGAACGCCAGATTTATTGGCAAAGCTTGAAATTGAGGGCGCGGGTGGATTGGCCACCCTGTTATCTTGCGCTGCGTCACACTGCAATTCATCGGCAGATTAGTCCAAACCTGGCTTTCTCTACCGACCAATAATCTTGAGTGACACGGCGGTAAAACTAATCTGCTGGCATGAATCTAAAACAACACTTCGGCGACTCATACGATATTGTAAAGAAGTCGCTCATCTCATGGCTCATGCCGTTCGGGAATTGGGCCGTTCACCCAATGTTCACGGGAGAAAAACCGACTGATGCAGAAGTAGCCGAGTTCGCGTGCTTTCTCAACGCTAAGCCGGTGTCATCGGAAGTGTTGACGACGCAAACGGATCGTAAAAAATACTTTGAACAGTGCCGGGGCGTTGGCAATCTGTTTCTGGATCCGGATACGGGCGTGCGCTTATTAGATCAAGGGCGATCTGAGAAACACATTTTTGGAGAAGAGCTTGTTAAGCTCGTCCGTGCCCGGCCAAAAGCCCTTACCCTCATTTTCGACCAGAGCTATAGCAGGGCTGAGGAGCGCGACAGTGCTATTAAGGAGAAGCTTAAGTTCTTTGGGGAGCGTCAACTCCACGGATTCGCGTACAATTCGCACTCGACATTCCTCCTCCTATGCTACGACTCGGAGTTGTTGGAATGCGCATGCAGAGATTTGCTTAAAGCTTCTGGGCTCCCAGAGAAGCGAATTGTACGCAAGCAACGCTGAACGAACCGCTTTGGCTAATGTGTCGCAGGAGGTAAAATCGATTGCAAAAGCTTCTGATAATCCTTTATGTCAAAAGGCATCTGTACAAATTGAATGTTCAGGCCTTGGCTCACAAACTCTTTCGCCCCTTCGTCTGTCGAATGATACGCGGAATGAACAATAATGGGATAAGTAGTTTTCTTATGCACCAAACGTCGCACGATCTCCTTACCTCTCAACCCTGGCATCAAGTCGTCTATAAGGAGGAGGTCGGGGTCTCTTTGTGATAATTCCTTCCAAGCTTCAGCACTGTTTGAAAACATCAGCAAAATTGCATCCGGGAATACTGAACGAACCAATACTCCCATACTTTCCAAGACACCGGATTCATCGTCCACTACAACGATTCTCGGCGGTCGCTCCTCACGAGGCAATTTCCTATGCGCTGTCGTGTGCCGTTCGCTTTCGCGAGGATGCAAGCGATTGACGTTTTGTTTCATTTTGTTCCATTGGTTTAGTTCCGCTTCGTGGTATTAAAAACACATCGCAGCAAAGGCAACTCCACTTTCAACCCAGCTTGTTCCGAAGGCCTTCCGCGATTTGAAGGAATACCTGTCCGGGCGACCGATCCGGCGCAGACACCACAATCGGCACACCCCGGTCGCCCCCCTCGCGGATCGCGGTAAACAGCGGCACTTCGCCAAGGAACGGGATGTTCAAGCGTTCCGCCTCGCGGCGACCGCCGCCGTGGCCGAAAATCTCAACCCGCTCACCGTTTGGCGTGGTGAAATAACTCATGTTTTCCACGATGCCGAGCATTGGCACATTCACCTTTTCGAACATGGCGATGCCTTTGCGCACCACGCCCAGGGAAGCTTCCTGCGGCGTGGTCACGATCACGCCGCCGTCGAGCGGCACGGTCTGGCAGAGGGTGAGTTGGGCGTCGCCGGTACCGGGCGGCAGGTCCACGAGCAGAAAGTCCAGTTCACCCCAGTCCACCACGGTGATGAATTGTTGAATGGTCCGCTGAATCATTGGCCCACGCCAGATAACTGGTTGGTCGTCGTTCAACAAGAAACCCATGCTCATCAGCTTCACGCCGTGGTTCGTGGGCGGAATCATTCGTTCGGCTTCACTCAGGCTGGGCCGTTGATTGATGCCCATCATGAGCGGAATGCTCGGCCCATAGATATCGCAATCGAGCAACCCTACGCGGGCGCCGATATGGCGGAGGGCGCAGGCCAGATTCACCGACAGGGTGGACTTGCCGACCCCGCCCTTGCCGCTCGCGACTGCCACAATGCGCTTGATGCCGGGCACGCGATTTTGATTGGCCCATGGGCTGGAGCCGGCGGGCGCTCCCGGAGCGGCGGCGGGCTGTTTGACTTCGACATGGACGTGCGTCACCCCGGGCAATGCTTTCAGGATCCGCTCACTCTCGGCCTTGATCTGCTGGCCGGCTTCGGCATTGGCAGACGTTAGTTGCATGGAAACGCTGACGGCGCCGGCGTTGGCAGTGACTCCTTTGATCAAGCCAAAGGAAATGATGTCGCGCGAATAGCCGGGATACTTCACGGCTTTGAGCGCGGTGAGAATATCGTCTTGGGAGAGTGTACTCATGAACAGGTTCAAGTTGCCAAGTCCCGGCGCGAACGCAAGTCCACTTCCGGAGTCGCGGTGAGATCAAAAGGGCGGGCACGTTCGCAATCTTACTCATAATCTTCATGGTAATCTTTAGGTTCCCGCCCGAATCCAAGCGTCGCGCTTAACTGAGTAGATCAAGGGCAAACTGAAGGTTATGAGTCAGACCGAAACCGAATGGCCCCTATACTTCGGCGTGACAGACATGGGTATTCTGGATTAAATCATCCCCATGCGAACACTTTTGATCGGCATTGATAGCGGCACGCAATCCACGAAGGCGCTCGTGGTGGATGCCCGGGACGGCAAGGTCCTCGGTGCGGCGTCTCAAGCCTACGACTTGATCCCAAACCTGCCGCCCGGCGCGAAAGAACAACATCCCCACACTTGGCGCGATGCTACCGCCGCCGCGATTCGTTCCGCGTTGCGGCAGGCCAAGGCGGTCGCCGCCGATGTTGTCGCCATCGGCGTAAGCGGCCAGCAACATGGCTTCGTGCCCCTCGACAAGGCGGGAGAGGTCATTCGTCCCGCCAAACTTTGGTGCGACACTTCCACCACGGCCGAGTGCGAAGCGATCACGGAAAAACTTGGCGGGGCGAAGAAAACCATCAAAGCCTTGGGTAACGCGGTACTCCCAGGCTTCACGGCCCCGAAAATTCTCTGGCTGAAAAATCACGAACCGAAGAATTTCGCCAAGCTCGCCACGATTCTCCTCCCGCACGACTACCTCAACTTCTGGCTCACCGGCGAACGCGTGATGGAATACGGCGATGCCAGCGGCACCGCGCTGTTGAATGTGCGCAGCCGTCGTTGGGCAAAGTCCGTTCTTGATGCGATTGATCCGGAACTCGCCGGCAAATTGCCCCGGCTGATTTCGAGCGATGAACCGGCGGGTCGCCTCCAGGCTGAGACCGCGCGCGCACTGGGCTTGAATCCCGGCGTGCTGGTGAGCGCCGGGGGCGGCGACAATATGATGGGTGCCATCGGCACGGGCAACACGCGGCCCGGCCTCGTCACGGCAAGCTTCGGCACGAGCGGGACGATTTACGCCTGTGCCGATAAACCGGTGGTGGATCCCGTGGGCGAAATCGCCGCATTCTGCGATTCCACGAATCAGTGGCTGCCCCTGCTCTGCACGATGAACGTAACCGTCGCCACCGAAATGATGCGGCTGGATTTTGGGTACACGCACGAGCAGTTCGAGAACAAGGCCGCGAAAGTTCCGGTCGGTGCCGGCGGCCTGCTGCTTCTGCCCTACCTCGAAGGGGAACGCACGCCGAACGTTCCGGATGGCAGCGGCGTGATGCTCGGCATCAATCCGCGCACCTTTACCGCCAGCCATTACTGCCGCGCGGCGATGGAAGGTGTGACGCTTGGCATGAACTATGGCCTGCGCCGCCTCACCGAACTGGGCGTCAAAGCGAAACAAATCCGCGCCACTGGCGGGGGCGCAAAATCCAAACTCTGGCGCCAAATCATGGCGGATGTTTTCAACGCCGAAGTGGTGACGCTCAAAGTGAGCGAAGGCGCCGCTTACGGTGCCGCGTTACAGGCGCTCTGGTGCTGGCGATTGCAGAAGGGCGAGAAAGCGGATATCAGCGACATCACGGATGAGTTTGTGGAGTTAAATCAGGCCGAGACCGCC
>JANYBF010000633.1 GCA_025360895.1 Verrucomicrobiota bacterium | reverse complement strand
CCGGCTCAAAAAAGCCGGGGCCACCTGGTTGTCGGATCACGCAGACCGGATCGCCCACCTGCGCGTCCTGCGCGCCAATCACCAATGGCTCTCCCTCTGGAATTAGCCTCACCCGACTTTAATCACACCCTCCCTCTGCTGGAATGTCCTCGATCGGAGAGTCGTTAACCTCGTCTGGAACTACAGCCACGCCCTCCTTGAAACCGTGCGCCAGTAAATAATCGTAAGCCGCATTTATTTCCTGCAATTTCGCGTGCGCCTTAGCCTGCAAAGGGCTGTCCGCCGCAAAACGGTCTGGATGCCACACCATCGCCAGCTCGCGATAGGCCTGTTGCACCTCTGCCTCCGTCGCGCCGGGTTTCAGCCCCAACAACTCAAGGCACCTGGTTATTTCATCCATGATTGAAAAACTTTAAGGAAGCCATTAAACCTCCGACAGATAAATTCATATGAAGTTATTCCTCGTAAAGGAGGCGATACAGCCGGTTGTTAACATAACCCGGTGTGCCCATCTGTAATCGCCCGGTAATCCATTTCACTGTCATCGCCGTTTCAGTTCCGCAACGGTTTACCGGTCTTGAGCGTGTGCTTGATGCGCTCGACCGTTTTGGGTTCGCCGCACAGGCTCAGGAAAACCTCGCGTTCCAGGTCCATGATGTATTGCTCGGAAACAAAGTGCAGCGAAGTCAGATCGCCACCGCACAGAATGTAGGCGAGTTTCGAACCGATCTTCTGGTCGTGCTCGCTGATCTGGCCCGCGCCCCGCATCTGCTGGAGGATCACTTTGAACAAGGACAATCCGGCCTCGCCAATTGCGGGAATGTCGGTGCGTTGCGGGCGCGGCCGGTAGCCTTGCGCCGCCATCTGCAACACTTGCGCCTTGGCTTCGCCAATGACCCAGTCGCGGTTCAACACGAGGGTGGTTTCTCCACTCCGCAAGAAACGCATCTTGGCGGCCTCGGCCGCGCTGGTGGAGACCTTGGCCATGCCGAGGGTCTCCCAGGCGTGCCGGACACCGGGGAAATAATCCGCCTCGTCGTTGCGAATGACCTGCTCGGTGCAGCGGATCAACATTTCCTTCGACCCGTGCGCTCCGGGGATGAGGCCCACGCCGACTTCCGGCAGGCCCATGTAGGTTTCCGCCGCGATCACGATGTGATCGCTGCCCAGCGCAACCTCGCAGCCGCCGCCAAGCGTGTAGCCGTGGCACGCGGCGACCACCGGCTTCTCAAACTGGCGCAACGAGCTCGTGGCTTTTTGGAACGTGCGGATGCTCAGGTCCACCTCGTCCCAATCCTGGTTCTGAATCTGGGTCGTCAGCACCATGAGATTCGCCCCGGCGGAAAAATGCGGCCCCTGATTGCCAATGACCAGGCCGGTGAAATTCTTGCTCACTTCCTCCAGCGATTGTTTCAACATCCCCAACTGATCGCTGCCGATCACGTTCATCTTGGTGTGAAATTCAAGACAGGCCACGCCGTCGCCCAGATCAATCAGGCTTGCGCCCGGATTGCTGCGCACAACTTTGCCGGCTTTGTGCAGTCGTGAAAGGTTGATGGCCTTCGGCGAAGTGGCCTCGGCGGCGAAATCGCGCTGGCCCAGTTTGAACAGGAAACGCCGGCCGTCGCGTTCTTCGTAGAATGAGGTCTTGCCGGCCGCCAGCAGATCGCGGACAACGGCCGGAACGGCCCGGTCCTCTTTCGTAAGGCGCTCCACTGTCTCCCGCACCCCGAGAGCGTCCCAGATTTCAAACGGCCCGAGTTCCCAGTTGTAGCCCCACTTCATTGCGTCATCCACGGTGACCACGTCGTCGGCGATCTCGGCGAGCCGGTCGGCGGCGTAGCAAATAACCGAGCTGAGATGTTTCCATGCGAAAACGCCCGCCTTGTCCGTGGCGGCGCAGAGGGTGCGGATGCGTTCGGCCCGGCTGGAAATTTTGCTCACCGTCTCCAGCGCAGCGAACTGGGGCTTCTGCTGCGGGCGATACTCCATCGTCTTGTAATCCAGCGTGAGAATCTGACGGCCTTTGTCGGTCTTGACCCGCTGATAGAAGCCCTGGCCTTTTTTCTCGCCCCACCAGCCGCGCTTGACCATGTCCTCGATGAAATCCACCTGCCGGAAGACCGCG